>CAZSBQ010000026.1:0-25146 GCA_964604795.1 uncultured Victivallales bacterium
GGCAGGGATGCCCGTTGATACTAAAGCCATTGCCAACTCAACTGACCGGATCCAACCAAATTCTGGGGACATAGGCACACAAGCCATCCATCCAAATTCCGCAGTCGGCGACTGCCGGCATTATCGCTCCAAATCATATTCCCACTGCCCGTCGATTCGCTTAAACTCAACAGACACACCATCCGAGACGTCAACCCTGATGCTCTTCGCTCCGAATTCGCATTCCGGCAGTTCCCCGACATTATTCCCTTTGAACGGCATCAACACAGTGATCAACGGTCGTTCTCGCGACGCGTTGTAGTCCCCCGTCACGCTGTGCCAGTCGCCTTCCTCGGCGATTCTCTTCCAGTGCCATGCGCTGGAAAATTCGCGTTCCCTGCCCTCGAGCTGTATGTCATGCCCGAAACATCTCAGCAGGAGATTGCCCTTCTGCCCCTCCAAAACCATAGTTGACGGATCCTCGTCCGCAATGCGGGGTGTCCAGGCGGTCTGATACTGTGCGGTTATCCTGCCCGGTTTATCCTCAGCCGGCATGATGTCGTCCAGCACCACGACGCCGTCGGCCCCGTGCATGACGATGATCCTTCGCACGCGCTCGGCCGCATCGCCGTAGCCGTCGGTGGAGTCTAGAGACATCATGCGCCAGGGGCCTTCCGCCTTTGATTCGACGATTCTCGACCCGCTCTTGCCGGGCCCCTTCCCGTCCACCAGCGGCAGGGTGTGATCCGCGGATTTGGGCTCATAGTAGCCGGGATCGATCAGTTTCGGCTCGCCGTGCGCCTGCAGGACATAGCTGCCAAGATCGTCCTGTTTGTGATGGGTCAGTGGTCCTGCGCCGCCTTTCACCCCGATAACGAGTTCAGGCTTGAACCGGCTTCCGTCCGAGCGCATCGCACCCCAGTTCATATCCTCCAGATACGCGAGGTTCGGAACGCCGGGGAACTGCTCGGGGGCTTCCCGAGTGCTGCGCCAGAGGAAGGCAAATGGCGCCCAGGTGTCTCTGGCCCGTGTCTTTCCGCCGCCTTTTGCTGCCTGATCGGCGATCCACAGCATCAGCGGTTGTTCGAAACGACTGCCGAGATCGGCACAGATGGCGTATCCGTCCAGAAAGGGTCTTTTGGTGTCGTTGAAAGAAAACAGCCCCCCGTGCCCGCCGAGCTGAGTCCGGATGAAATTGACGTTTTTCTTCAAGTGAGGGTGGTCCAGCAGGCCGCGGTCGTCACCGGTCGCATTCTTGAGTGCATGCGCCAGGATGAGGTGGAAACTGCCGCCGAAGTCCCAGTACTGCACCCCTTCCCGGCAGCCGCCGTTGGGTGAAAGGCAGCGATCAGGCCAGAGCCGTGCCTTTTCAGCTGCTGCGTCCACGGCCTTCCCCGCATCCGGCGTGCAGTGCATAAGCACCAGGCCCGCGAGCATCCCTCCGCTGTTGCCCACCGGAACCGTGTTGCTGAAATTGGCCGCTCCCCCCAGGAACCACGATCCAAGCTCACGCATATACCCCTCCAGCATTCTGTCCAGATACTCCTGAAAATCCCCCCTCTGCTCGTACGAAAGCTCCCGGTACAGAATGTCATAGGCAATTGCCATGCCGGCCACGCTCATCATACTGAAATCCTTGTACCCCGTTGCGCTCATGCTGCGTTTGGCCAACTCGATCAGTTTGTCTCTGTATTCCTCCTTCTCCGTCAGGGCATAGGCGAACGCAAGCGATGTTGTCGCACCGATGGAAGCGTTGACATCCCCCTGCGCCACGGTTGTGTCCAAATATTTATCCGCTCCTTCCAGAATTCGGCGCCGGTAGTGGATGAACATATCCGACTGAAATTTCTCGCGCAGTTCCGGCAGTTCCCTCTCGCTGAAATATAGGTACGGATGAGGCGAGTAGCCGAAATCAGGGCTTCCCCTAAACTCATGCTCACCCCCTCGGACCGAAACCTCGGACGGTCCCGTTTCCCCCTTGGGAACGCGAACCACCATGCGGGTGGGATCGGCCACTTCCTCCACCTCCGCCTTTTTGTCCCCGAAAAAAACTTCCGTTCCCTCTTCGAACCCGCTGCCGCGGAGCTCAACCGCATCGCCGCCGTCGGGGTGTGCAGAGCGCGGACGGACTTCTTCGACGAAACGCCCGTATGGCACCCCCGGATTGAGAACATCGAAAAGCCCGTTGGGGTTCGTGACGGCGACTTCATGGTGGATGCCTGCCTCGAGCCGGGGCAATGTCACGCGCAGCTCGGCCTCCGAAACAAATGTGACGTCCCGTGCCTCCTTGTTGCCGATTTTAACACTGCAGCCGTCTTCGAATCCTTCTCCGGCAATCACGACTTCCGTGCCGTCGGCCGGTGCCGGTTCCGACAGTTTGAGTTCCACCACCTCCGGAGGCGGCGGGGTCTTCAAGAGCCATCCCTGCATGTCTTCAATGACGCCTTTCATGGTAAAGCCCCCGTACGCAGAGCTGGCATGCTCCAGTTTGGACGGAATCTGCTTGATGGAGACGTAGCGCAGCGGGATCCGGGCTATGTCCTCAGGCATCTTCCACTCTCCCGTCCAATACGGCCGACCTCGCTCACCGGGCAGACCGGGACACAGGACCTTGAAGCGGACCATGTTGTCTTCATCCCGGCGGATAGAGAAACGCAGGCGACTGTCTTCCAGGTGATTCTTTGGCCAATCCCGGCTGTGGATGCGTCCGCCGCCGCGGGGCACAAGGTCCGAGAGTGCGGCATCGCGCAACTGACTGAATGCTCCGTGTCCTTCCCGAATCAGGTCGTAGAAGCCGCCTTTCCGCACCGATGCCGTCAATCCCGCCATCTGTGCCGCCAATGTCACGGCGATATCGTCCTCGCCCATTTCCCCCGGTGGAGCGCTGGTGAGTGCAATGGCGATGCCGGGCATGAACCATTCCTGTTCCAGGCCGCTCTCCAGATGCAGATTGCTCTGCAGCTCGAAAGGTTCCGAGCCGATATCCCACTTTCTCCAGGCGGAATCATGGTTTTTGACGTATTCGGATGTTGCCTCCGCCCGGAAGTGCAAGCCGCGCTTCTGGGCGGGCTCGTGCCAACGGAGGGCGGGCGGATCAAGCTTCGATTCAATGTGCCACTCATCGCCGGGCTGCTCGTCCTCAAAACGCTCAACGAACGTTTCACGGGCGGCGGCATTCCCGGCAAGGATAATCAAGGACGCCACGACAAGAATATCCCGCACCATGATTTTCAATCTTTTGTCTATTCCCGACGGCATCGTGTTTCTCCTGTTTGTCAACGGTACAATTGGGGGGCTCAGACTATGTCCGCAGCATCAGTCTTGTTGTGTCAGCTCTTCCTCCCGAAAGCCGAACGCGACAAGGGCGTGTCGGACTATGTCCACAGAATTTGGTTGGACTGCTTACGTACTGCGGCCATCCTGGGTGCGGAGAACTTCACAACAGGCAGGGATGCCCGTTGATACTAAAGCCATTGCGAACTCAACTGACCGAATCCAACCAAATTCTGTGGACATGGGTGTCGGAGGCGTTGCGCATTCTCATATGTCACACGAAAGAACAGGTCGATGTCCTTCGTGAAACGCGGTTGCCCATGGTAGGCGACGGCGTAGCCGCCGACAATCATGTAATCAACCCCGTGTTCTTCGAGTAATCGCAACAACTCTTCGAAGTCGGGATGGATATTCATAGAGGAACTTTGCTGCTTCGGCCCGGAGTCTCTCGACTTCATTCAAGCGTGCTTCGGGTGTCTGCCCGCGCCAAAATGCTCGGTCTTGCCTGGCCTGTTCCGCGTGAGTTGTGATGGTCAGTTTCATGCTTGTCTTTCCGAGACGTTGCCGGTGAGCGGCGGCGATTAGCCGTCCGCTCGACTGGCTGGTTCGGCATCTCTGCCGTGCTCCCACAGCTCTGATTCGCTCAGGTCCAGATCTTCATCCCAACTTATCCCGCATCCCCCGGCGTCTGCTCTCACCGATTTGAACAGCCAATCCTCCTCAATTCTCTCGAACACCTCCAGCCCTAAGAGCGGTTTGCAGTCATATATCTTCTTGCTCCCATCCTCAAAAGACACCAAAAGTTCCTTGTCCTCTTTGGGAGTGACTTCTTCCACTTTCGGGTACTTGTCCATTGCATCCTACTCCAAACCAGGGAGTTTCTTCATGCCCTGCGTATTCCACATCGCCAATAGCTCGGTCCGGTACTTCTCAGCCCACTCTCGGACCATCCGTTCGGCACGAGGAGGCAGGTCGCCCTCGATCATCTCTAAGCTCTGCATATCGAAAACGCCGTTGTACTCGCCGTAGATTGCATGGAAATGGGGTGCGCCGTGTTCCCGGAAGTACATCTTGATGACAATACCGTAAAACCTTGCAATCACCGGCATGATCAATGTCCTTTGCTTTGCCTGGTTCAGTATAGAGGCGGAGAAAGCGCTCAGTCAAGGAATACCTTTTCCACCCGCCGAACAACAGGCTCTGGCTATGTCCACAGAATTTGGTTGGATTGCTTACGTACTGCGGCCATCCTGGGTGCGAAGAACTTCACAACAGGCGGGGATGCCCGTTGACACTAAAGCCATTGCGAACTCAACTGACCGGATCCAACCAAATTCTGTGGACGCTCGGCATCAGCGGCGCGAGGGACGAGCGTCCAGTGCATCCTGCTTGTTGGAATTTTTGTTCCTGCCTCTATCGACTGCGGACTTCGCAGACATCACCACTATACTACCGAAATGATCGGATGGCAAGGACCAATTTACCATCGGGGAACTTCTTATGTAAATGGAAAATGCTTTTCTGCAACAGATTATGTGGAAATGCGTATCTCGAGCGGCACGCGGTGGAGGGCGAGACTCCGTCGAGCCCCGCCGTCGGGCGAATGGCGGGGCGGGTTGCCTGCGCCGGAGACCGCATAGGCTTCGGGGGACACCCGGGGTTCCGGTGGCGACCACCCCGGCTCGACGGAGTCCCGCCCTCCAGTCGGCGGGATAATTCCAGCACGCTGCGGAAAGGACGTGCCCTGATCAGCAACCTTTCGCCCCTCTCCCATATTTCTGTCAACCGCGTTCCCGCTTTCCCTCCGACGGGATCATCCTTGCCTTCAACAACCTTATTAGTTTGCGTGCAAGAATTCTCGGAATCCGGCTGATTCTCGGATTTGCACATCTCTTCGCCGGAATGCTTGGTCGGCATCTGGTTTTCTTCCGCAAGTGTCTTTTGGCATGTATTATAGCATGATTCATCTTCTCGCGCAACTGACTGGATGCCATGCAAGAAAACCCCGGGAATACTTGGACCGGTTGGGGTGCGGGGACGCATGAGCCGCGGAGGCGGATGTGCGATTTGCCGGCACGGGCGCGGAGGCCGCGCCCGCTACTTGGTAGGGGGCCGGTGCCCCGACGGCCGCGGGAGCACGGGCGCGGAGGCCGCGCCCGGTACTGGGTAGGGGCCGGCCACCCCGGCTCGACGGGAGTCTCGCCCTCTCCAACGGGGACGGGCTAAAACCGGTTCCTTCTCTTTTATTCCGTGGAGTCTTGCAAGCGTTGCGGTGAAAATGGATGCATATGATCGAAATGAAGGTATATTCGTCAGGCATTTCACTGTAAATTCTTATTGAATGAGGATGGCTGAGATATGACAGCTCAAAAGAGTGGTTCCAAGCGTACCGTCCGCACCCTCCGGCGCATGCACCGGGAGCAAGAGCCGATCACGGCGCTCACCGCCTACGACGCCTGGATGGCGAAGCTGGCCGAGGAAGCCGGAGTGCATCTGCTGCTGGTCGGCGACTCGCTGGGCATGACCATGCTGGGATACAAGACAACGATCCCGGTGACGCTCGAGCAGTCGCTGCACCATACGGCCGCCGTCGCGCGCGGCGCGAGTCGTCCCCTGATCGTGGGCGACATGCCGTTCCTGACCTATCACCGCTCGGAGGAGCAGGCGCTGACCAATGCGGGGCGCTACCTTCAGGAGGCGGGGGCCGACGCGGTCAAGCTGGAGGGAGGGCAGGGCATGGCGCCCACGGTCCGCCGGCTGGTGACGGCCGGCATTCCCGTTCTGGGGCATGTCGGCATCCTTCCCCAATCCATTTTGGCGGAGGGGGGCTACCGCGTCCATGGCCGCTCGGCCGAGGAGGCCGCCGACTTGAAGGCGGATGTCGAGGCGTTGCAGGACGCCGGCGCCTTCGGCATCGTTTTCGAGGGCATGCCGACGGACTTGAGCCGTCAGCTCACCGAGAGCCTTTCCATCCCGAGCATCGGCATCGGCGCAGGGCCGCATTGCAGCGGCCAGATTCAGGTGGCCCACGACATTCTCGGATTGAATCCCGACTTTTGCCCCCGGCACGCCAAGCAGTACGCGCAGCTGGGCGAAGCGATCCAATCGGCCATCGGCGAGTATCGCCGGGAAGTCGCTGACGGCACCTTCCCCGGCAAGGACCAGAGCTTCGAATGAAAACGACAACAACACCCGAAGAAATGCGGCAGGCCTCGACGCAGTGGAAACGCAACGGCTGCACGGTCGGTTTGGTCCCCACCATGGGATTTCTGCACGAGGGACACCTGTCGCTGATGCGCCTCGCACGCAAGGAGTGCGACCAGCTCATCGTCAGCATCTTCGTCAACCCGACGCAATTTGCGCCCAACGAGGATTTCGAGGACTATCCGCGCGATTTCGAGCGCGATTGCCGCCTGTGCCGCGCCGAAGGCGTCGATGCGGCCTTCGCTCCCGATGCGGAGCGGATGTATCCGCCGGACGCCAGCGCGTGGGTGATTGAGGAAACCCTGTCCCGCCCGCTGTGCGGCCGCGCCCGCCCCTCCCATTTTCGGGGTGTCACCACCGTGGTGGCCAAGCTGTTCAACATCTGCGATCCGGATGTGGCGGTCTTCGGCCAAAAAGACGCCCAGCAGGCATTGATCATCCAACGCATGGTGCGGGACCTAAATTTTCCGGTACGGATTCTCCTCGCCCCGATCCACCGGGAGTCCGACGGCCTGGCCATGAGTTCACGCAACACCTACCTCTCCGCGGAGGAGCGCGAACAGGCGCGGAGCATTTCCCGCGGCCTCAACGCGGCGCTGCAGCAATTCGAGGGCGGCGAGCGCAGCGCACCGGAACTGCGCCGGACAGTCGCCGCCGCCATCGAGGATGCGGGCGGCGTGCTCGACTATGTGGAACTGGTCTCCCGCGATTCGCTTCGTCCCCTGCAGATTGTCGACTGCAAGGCCCTGCTGGCGGTCGCCGCCTATTTCGGGCGCACCCGCCTGATCGACAATGTGTTCCTCGATTGAACAGCCCTGGGCCCACTGCATATCCCGAATTGATTTTTGCTCTCATGCGGCTATGATATTGGATTCGTGCTCAACGCCCGCCGATGCGCGCGCCCCGGGCGGAAGCGTCCGCATTGCCGGCCGCGCGACAGAAAATCAAGTCCAGAGGAAAGGACCGAACGTGCCAATCAACATCCACATCTTAAAGCGCGTACTCAACCTGCTGTCCAACGATATCGGCATCGATCTGGGCACGGCAAACACCCTGGTCTACCTGCGGGAGCACGGCATCGTGATGCGCGAACCTTCCGTGGTCGCCGTGGTCGGCGACACCAACAAGGTCCTGGCCGTCGGCGCCGAAGCCAAGCGCATGCTCGGCAGAACTCCCGGCAACATCCGCGCCATCCGCCCCCTCAAAGACGGAGTCATCGCCGACTTTGAAGTCACCGAGGAAATGCTCCGCTACTTCATCCAGAAGGCGCGGAGCCACAGCAAGATGTTCCGTCCGCGGGTGCTCGTGGCCGTCCCCTCGGGCATCACGGAAGTGGAGACGCGCGCCGTCAAGGAAAGCGCATTGCGGGCCGGCGCGCGGGAAGTCCATCTGGTGGAGGAGCCGATGGCGGCGGCCATCGGCGTCGGCATCCCCGTGCAGGAACCCTCCGGACACATGATCGTCGACATCGGCGGCGGCACCACCGAAGTCGCGGTCATCTCTCTGGCCGGCATCGTGGAGTCCCGCAGCATCCGCTACGGCGGCGACGGCATGGACACTTCCATCGCCCAGTACATGAAGCGAGCCTACAGCCTGCTTGTCGGCGAACGCACCGCCGAACAGCTCAAAATCGAGGTGGGCAGCGCCTACCGGCTCGACGAGGAACTCACCATCGAGGTCAAGGGACGAGACCTGATGGGGGGGCTCCCCAAAACCGTCACCATCACCTCCGAAGAAATCCGCGAAGCCCTCATGGACCCGGTGACCCGGATCGTCGAAGCCGTCCGGGTAACCCTGGAGCGATGTCCGCCCGAGCTGTCCTCCGACCTCATCGACCACGGCATTGTTTTGACCGGCGGCGGCGCTCTGCTGCGCGGCCTGGACCGGTTGGTTTCCGAGGAAACCGGCCTGCCCGTGTCAGTGAGCGACGATCCCCTGACCGCCGTGGCGGCGGGCACGGGCATCGTGCTGCAGGAAATGGACACCCTGTCCCGCACCGTCAGCTCCTCATCCAAGCGCCCCCGGAGGTGGTAGCCAGTCATGCGGCATGCGTTCGGCACTCGTCGCGCCAAAGCGCGCACCGCAGCGGCGGTTCTCCTGCTTTTTCTCTGCGTTTTTTCCCTGTCACCCCTGGCCGTTTCCCAGCCGACTTCGGCCGTCCGCGCTGAAACCGACGGCGAAACCCGCACCGAGACCATTCAGAAAGCGCTGCGCGACTTTCAGTCCGAGGCCCCGGCCATCCGCAAGCGGGCCATCCTCATCCTGGGAAAATACCCGGACGAGCGCGCTCGCTCCGCGCTCGTGGATGCGCTCGATGATTCCCACGCAACCGTGCGCCGCAACGCGCTGGTCTCCATGACCGAGCAGAGCTGGTTCCCCGCCCGTCAGCTGGGCAGCATCCTGAAGCTCCTGGAGGACGAAGACGTGCACATCCGTCGAATCGCATCCTCGTCTCTCCCCGCAATGGGCAGGATTCTTCGCGCGGCGTTCGCCTCCGACTCCCCGAATGCCGCCGGCATGGCGCACGCCATGGGCATTGACGACTCCGCCCTTGACGCCGTGAAGGCGGCCTTTGTGGACTCCGACGAAACCGTGCGCAAAAACATGCTGAACCACGCCCACATGTTCCCCGGACTGCCGGGCGAGGAGGCGCTCGCAGAGCTGCTGAAAGACGACAGCGCCGAAATTCGCGTCAAGGCCGTGGCCCTTGCGGCAGACACACTCTCCGCCGAAGCCTTCGCCGCGGGCTGCCGCCCCCTCGTGGACGATGAATCCGCCGCCGTGCGCCGGCGCCTCGTCAACGAACTGGCCCGGCGCACCGACGGCGAGTATCTGCCCCTCCTCAAAGCCCTGAGCCGGGACAAGGAAACATCCATTGCCGCCGCTGCGGCGGAGGCGCTCCTTCGCCGCGGGAAATCCGTTTCCGCCGAAATCGTGCGCAACGCCCTGCAGTCGACAAGTGTCGACACCAATATGAAAGTTCGCCTGCTTTTCGCCATCCGAAGGCAGACCGCACCGGGAACCCCCTACGACAAGCTGCTGCGCGAAGCCTACACCTCCCCCCAACCGCGCATTCGGGCGGCGGCGCTGCGCGCGCGGGCCACCATCCTTGATGACGAGCAGCGTCGAAAAGACGCGCTGACCATGCTGGAAGACCCCGCCGAAGCCGTGCGCACTGCCGCGCTCACCATGATCAAACACAGCGCCAGCCAACTTGCGCCCGCAGAGCTGAAACAACTGCTGCGAAATCCGCACGCCGACATTCGACACCAAATCGTCGGACTCTCCCGAACCCTGCAATCTGA
Organism: uncultured Victivallales bacterium; assembly: GCA_964604795.1. Classification (GTDB taxonomy): domain Bacteria; phylum Verrucomicrobiota; class Lentisphaeria; order Oligosphaerales; family CAZSBQ01; genus CAZSBQ01. The sequence continues at coordinate 9,762 of CAZSBQ010000026.1, forward strand.
GCAAGCGCGCGAACTGTTGCTTGAGCTGCTTCTGGACGACAATACATCCGTTCGAGCAAACGCCATCATCGAATTCGGTCGGCGCCGCCTGCCCGGCGCCCATCGAATCCTGCGCCAATCGCTGCGCGACACGGAGACCGACATCCGGCGCGCCGCCATCGTCGGACTGCTCAACCTGGCCGACTCGAAAGCGGCCGACATTCTCCAAACCCATGCCGAAAAGGAGAATGACCAACAGGCGATGCAGGCCGCGCGGCGACTGCGGCAGCGCCTGCGATAACCCACCTCCCAACGCCACCGCCACCGCGGACAAATGCCGATGCCCATCAAAAGCCGCCATGCCACACCGCCATGCCACGCCACAAGTCTCACGCCCCCCGCGAATGAACGAGACGGCAGGTCGAGAATGCATCGCCTCCGGATGACTTCACCCCAGACCATCCGACCACTTGCTGGCGCCGTGCTTGCCGTACCGTCTCTGCTGCTGGCGTGCCTGGCCCACGCCCAGGAATCCGCCCCGGACGACGACCCAGCCGCCCGGCCCGCCGCCCCCGCCCCGGAAGTCCGCATTGCCCGCCTCGTGCCCGGCGGCGCTCTGCACCAACGCTACCCAAACGCCCTGCCCTCGCTGCTCCAGCAAGTCAACGAAGTCACCACCATGAACGCCGCCCAGCAACCCGCCATCATCGAGTCCTTTGAAGACCCACGCCTGTTCTCGTTTCCGTTTGTCTACGCGAACTTCGCGGACCGCGAAAGCTGGCAGTTCACCCAAACAGAGCAGGAACAACTGCGCGAATACCTAAAGCGCGGCGGCTTCCTCTACATCGACGCCGGAATCACAGCCGAATTCCTGCGCCAAAACCCCGCTTTCGGACAGCACCACAGCTTCGGCGAATGGCAAGCACACCCCGACCTGCAGGAAGCATTTGCCGACATCCTGCCCGGACGCGAATTCAAGCCGCTCGGGCGGTCTCACGACATCTTCCGCGTGTTTTACGAGGGACTGCCGGACCCCTCCGAGCTGCCCGACACCGTGCGCGACTTCGTCATCGACGAAAAATGGCCCGACGGCACCTACTCGGCCGTCGGACTGCACGTCGACGACAGACTCGCGGTCCTGGCCACCCCCATCATCTCCATGGGCTGGGGACGCCACCCCTGGGGCGAATGGATCACCACCATCGGCTTCCGAATCCGCGAAGGCGCCGAGGGCCTCTCCGAACGCCTTGCCACCGCCGCCTACGCCGGCGAGCGATTTGAAGTGCGCCGTCTGGACGGCCGAAAGGACATCATCTACTGCCAGGAACCGGCCAAACCCGCCTGGGTCCAGGAACCGGACGGCACCTGGCGCGTGTTCCGATACTATCACAGCACCGAGATCAGCGACTACGCGCACGTCTTCTACACACGCCTGGGCGTCAACATCCTCGTCTACGCCCTCACCCACTAACCTCCCCCCCAAAAAAAAGAGCCGCCTCGATGTCGAGGCGGCTCTTGCATGTGCATCGTTTTTTTTGGTTTCGAACCTAGTACTGGTTCGTTGCTTCGGTCTCGTTGACGGGACGGTCGCCAAGCTGGTCGGTCTTCATCTCGACTGAGAAGCGGACGTCGGCCACCTCTTCGGCTTTGACGCGAACGTACCAGACGGCCTCTTCCTTGGCGCCGAGTTCGGGGAGCGGCTCAAACACAATGCTCTGTCCCGTCTTGGTCGCGGGGGTCGCACCGTCGGAGGACACGTAGGACTGGCTGTCCTCCAGTTCGCAGGTGATGTGGATGCCGGTATCCGGAGCCGTGCCCTGGTTGGTGACGACGATCTTGTAGGTTTCGGTTTCACCGACCCCGATCGGATCCGCGACGTCCACAACCTCCAGCAATACGGCGGGCACACCTTTGATTTGCGTGGTGGCGCTCGTCGATGCGGCGTCCGCGCAGCTGGCGGTCACCTCGGCCTGGTTGCGCTGTGCACCATGGACCATGGCTCGGACAGTCGTCTTCAGGGTCACGGTCTCTTCCGGGGCGATGGAGTCAACGGACCAGACAATCCGGTTGGCATTATTATCGAAAGCACCACCATGGCTTGCATTGCGGAATTCGACGCCGGCCGGCAGCATATCCACCACTTGGACATTGCTTGCGGGGGCATCGCCGGTGTTGCCGACCTCGATGGTGTAGTCGATGTTGCGGCCGGCAAACTGCTCGTCGGTGGCGGATTTTGCGATGGTGAGCACGGGCTGGCGCACATCTACTTCCGCTGCGGCTTCCGCCGTCAGGCCTCTGGTGCTCTCTGCCACGGCCTTGTTGCTGAAGGTGCCGCGTTTGTCCGCCTGCAGATTGACCTGACGGGTTTCGGTCTGGCCGGCGCCGAGGCTCGGAACCACGAAGCTGACTGTGCTTTCACCGTCGAGCGTGGTAAGCCCATCCGGCAGCTCGTCGGTAACGGTGATGTCGCGAACCGTGCCCGTGCCCGCATTCGTCACCTCGATGGTCATCGGGATGGTGTCGCACAGGATTGCGGACTCCGGCAGCGTCTTGCTGATTTGCAGATCGGGAGCGACCACGAGCGTGCTCTGGCACATGCGCAGGTCGTAGTCAACGGTCGCGCAGTGCTCCAATTCGCCTGCCTCGCCGGCCATAAGGCGCGCGGTGATGGTTTTGGTTTCGCTGGCGCCGAGGGTGCCGAGGTTCCAGGTGGCGTTGTTGCCGCGGACTTCGGCCTGCGGATCGGAAGCTTCCAGCTCGTATTGCTCGGGGAGCGTATCCTTCACCCGGACATCGTACAAGGGGCAGTCAGTCAGGTTGGTGACGTCGATGCTGTAGTCGAACTCCGAGTTCAGCATCACTTCGGAGGGGGAGGTGCTTTCCAGCAGCACGAGGCTGGATTGCGCGGAACCTGTGGGGAAGGCTTGACTGACGACGGTCTGGCCGCCTTGAGTCACCACCCGGGGGCATCCTGCACTCAGGGTTTTGCGGGGCTGCGCCTTTGATGCGGGTTGACCTGCGGGTTCCATGCACTGACAACCGGTAAGCAACGCTATGCTTGCCACCCCAAATATGGCCGCAACCTTTTTCCCGACTTTTGCTGTGAGTAGACGATCCAACATTTCCATTCCTCCTTGTGTTTCACCTGCGCGTCTGTTTTTCCGCATCCGCGCCAGTGCATCTGTTTTTGAGCCGACTATACTTTGCCCGGCCCAGTTTTCGACATGGTTCGTCGTTGATCTCTCTACGAGCATTTGCGCCTCCGTTGAAAGAACCAACAACTATACCTCCAATATAGCCGATTAACACTGGATTGCAAGCGCACTCTGCGTGTTTTCCCGAAGATTGCCCATTCGTTTTCCGAACAGGGGCAGACCTGTCACACCAGAACAATGGCGGCGGCAAGTGCCACGAACAACAGTCCCAGCAAAACTTTGGCGACAACCACGTTTTGGCGGCTGAAGCGCAGAAAACGTTCGGTTTCCAACCCCGCATACGCCAGCACAAAGGCGACAACCAATGGGATCAGAAACATGATATTGTAGAGCACCAAGTAGCCCAGGGCCGGCCCCGTGGCCTGGCGCACGCGCAGCAAATACACCAAGGTTGGAACATACACCTGCCCGGTGCAAACGCTTTCCACGGCCGTGACCACTGCCCCGGCCACAAAACCGCCCACAAGCAAATTGCGCCGGCGAAACTGACTGTGCACAACGCGCCGCACCAAACGACTGCCCCGCTCGGGAAGCTTGAGCATCACGGCATCCGCACGGCCGGTTCGGGCATACCGCCAAGCGTCACCGAAAGACAAGACGGCAAGCACGCCGAGCACTCCCAGCATCGCTGCCTCCACAATCCGCTGCAGAGCGCCGAGTCCAGCCAGCGAATCCAGAATACTCAACAGGCCGAAGCCGATGGCGAAATAGGTCAGGAACGTCGCCACGCAAAACGCTCCCCCCGTGAGCAGAAGCATTCGACCTCGAACCCGCAGGGCGGCCAGCAGACTGATCAGAAAGACCAACGTCGCAATGGCGCAGGGGTTGATGCCGTCGGCCAAACCGGCAATCGCCACGCCCAACGCCGAAAATCCGTGCAGCTGCCGGAGCGCCAGGTTGGGGGCATCCTCGGGCAGAGTCGGGGACGTGGACGAAGCCTCCGTCTCGGCATCCTCGGACGCGGGAGAATCTTCTGCCAGGTGCCGTGCGAGAATCATCTCCGCAGTGGGGATCAACTCCTCTCGAATCTCGGTCCATCCCGCCAAAGCGACGTCACCGTTGACCACCACAAGCGAGGATGCATTGGACGTGATGTCGAGCGCGCTCTGGCACCGAATGAGTCGCTGATAACCCTCCTCCGTGGTCACGTCCCACTTGCGCACGGTCACCGCTTCCTCCAACCGCGCCCGCAATTCCGGCAGCACCTCGTTCCGGATGCGGCGGCACTCCGCGCATCCCGGCTCCTGGAAAAAATCCACGATGCAAACGGCTTGGTCGGCGCGGATAACGTCTTCGCTGCCATTCTGTTGTTCCGCGCCCCCGCTCGCGGCGAATGCCAAAAAGACGGCAGTCAGAACCAAGGGAATCCGAGGTGTCCACGCTTCCACTCGGCTGCTCATTGCGCGTCTCCGCCAGCCGGCTTGGGGGCGCGCGCACCACGCACGCGAACGGGCACCACCACTGTTTCCTGCCCCGCGATATCGGTTTCAATGTGAATTTCCCGGCCGTCGAGACCGCTCGCCTCCTTAAGACCGCTCAGCCTGACTGTCCAACGGTTGGCCGCCTGCTTGCGGGCTTCGGCCTTCATGCCCGGGGGATGCCCTATCCGCTTTATCTGAAACGAATCGACGGCGCCCAGCAGTGAAATGGTCGACGTGTCCCGTCGGTCGGCGCCTTCGCGCAGAAGCAACGTTGACGGAACCACGCGAACGGGCGGCGGCACATAGGCGAACACGGGCAGGGTCATCCGCGGATACTCGGGGTGGTCAGTCTGCACTTCAACCTTCGCCCGGTGGCTGCCGGACGACAGCGGCGGGCGCGTGCGCACAACAAGATGTCCGCCGCTTGAGGAATCCGATTCCCAACGCGCGTCGAACGCCTCCGAGTCCACCTGCACGCCGCGAATTTCCGGACGTCTGCGGAATCCGGACAGCGCAACATTGCGGCTGAGAGTCTCGTCGGCGTTCAGCCGTCCGAAATTGACCGACGAGGGTGTCCACGACGGGGCCTCCTCGACGGTAGCCTTGAGCGCAAGCCGCGAAACGCGGGCATCGGGATCGTTGGAGTAAATCGTCACCGTCTTGTGCTGCGGACCACTCCGACCACGCAGCGAAAAATTCACGATGAGCGGCACAGAGTCCCCCGGTTCGATTGTCCGGGTGTCCAACTTTGCCGTCGTGCATCCGCAGGATGCCCGAATCTCAGTGATTTCGAGCGGCTCATCGCCGCGATTGACGATCATAAAGTCGGCGCGAACCGTCTCGGAACTGCGGCGCGTGCCGAACTCGTGCGAGGTCTTGTCAAACGTGATGCGCGGCGCCGCCCAAAGGTGGACGCCGCCGTCCAACAGCGCGGCCAGAAAAAGCAATATGCGCAAATGCGAGACCGCACCGCCCGACCGCGGCTGTGAACTGTGTGTGTATGTCATGACATGTTCTCTGCGCTTGATGAGGATGAGGACGAGTAACGCGTGAGGCGTGAGTTGCGAAATGAGAGGTGGCATCCGCCGCATGTTCACGCGCCATGCTTTCCCGTCTGAACCTTGTTTAAGGTTCCGGGAAATTTAGTATAACTGGATTATTGAAAAATACCATCCCGCCAGGGTTGTCTTGTTCTACCTGCACGAGAAAGCCGTGATTGCGTGAAGACGTGAAATGTGATTGTCCGCTCCACACACACGCCTCAACGGAACCCGGTTCACGTTTCAGTGTTCAGGTTCAGACTCACACCGGCACCTCCTCCGCAGAAAGAAATTGCCCCTCGCTCGCATCGATGCTTCGTTGCACTGGAACAAAGGTGGGGATATGGTACCACGTCTTTGATCAAATATCGGTTGCCAGCGCGCACGCGCCAATCCAAACAATCACTGAAACAGAGAGGACCCCATGCCTGATCCCGTCAAATTCACGCTCTCCGAAGCCGAAATGCCGCGCCAATGGTACAACATCGCCGCGGACCTGCCCAACGGCATGAACCCGCCCCTGAACCCCGGCACCGGGAACCCGATCTCACCGGACATGCTCGAGGCGATCTTCCCGACCAACCTGATCGAACAGGAAATGTGCACCGACCGCTGGGTCGACATCCCCGAACCGGTCCTCGAGAAGCTGGCCTTGTGGCGCCCCAGTCCCCTGTACCGCGCGCGGAACCTCGAGAAATTCCTCGGGACCCCGGCTCATATATACTACAAAAACGAAGGGGTATCCCCTCCGGGAAGCCACAAACCCAACACCGCCGTCGCACAAGCCTACTACAATAAGATCGCGGGCACCAAAAAACTGACCACAGAAACCGGCGCAGGCCAGTGGGGCAGCGCCCTGTCCTTCGCCTGCTCGCTGTTCGACATCGAACTCAAGGTGTACATGGTGCGCATCAGCTTCGATCAAAAACCCTACCGCAAGCTGATGATGCAGACCTGGGGCGCCGAATGCGTCCCCAGCCCCAGCATGAACACGCAGGCCGGACGCGAAATCCTCGCCAAACACCCCGACACTCCAGGCGCACTCGGAATCGCCATCAGCGAAGCCATCGAGGAAGCCGTCACCGCGGACTCCACCAAATACTCCCTGGGGAGCGTGCTCAACCACGTCATGCTGCATCAAAGCATCATCGGACTCGAGGCGCAGAAGCAAATGGCTCTGGCAGGCGAGTATCCCGACGTGGTCATCGGCTGCGCCGGCGGCGGCTCGAACTTCGCCGGCCTGACATTCCCGTTCATCCGCGACAAAATTCACGGCAAGAACATTGAAGTCCTCGCCGTCGAACCCGCCGCCTGCCCCACCCTGACCAAGGGGCCGTTCGCCTACGACTTCGGCGACACCGCCAAAATGACCCCCCTGATGGCCATGCACAGCCTCGGGCACGATTTCATCCCGCCCCCGGTCCATGCCGGCGGACTGCGCTACCACGGCATGGCGCCGCTGGTCAGCCAGCTCGTGCAGGACGGCATGATCACCCCCAGCTCGCTTCCCCAGATGGAATGCTACCAGGCCGCCGTCACCTTCGCCCGCACCGAGGGCTTCATCCCAGCCCCCGAAACCAGTCACGCCATCGCCTCGACCATCCGCGAGGCCAACCGCGCCACCGAGGAAGGCAAGGAAAAAGTCATCCTGATGAACTGGTCCGGGCACGGCCTGATGGACCTGAGCGGCTACGACGCCTACTTCTCCGGCAAGCTGCAGGACTTCGCCCTGCCTGACGAGGAAATCCAGCGTGCCTTGGAGACCCTCAAGGACTACCCCAAGCCGTAACATGATCAGCGATCAGGATCACCGCAGCCGCCGATGCCCCCGCCTGGGACATCCGGTCCATTTCCAGTATTGCCGGACACAGGCCGAGGACGAGCTGTGTCCGCGCATCCTGGACTGTTGGTGGGAAACCTTTGACGTGCGCGAATTTCTGGTTTCCGAGGGAAAAGCCGAGGACGTGGCGCGCCTGCAGAACCGGCAGGCTCCCCCAAAACTTGCCTCCCTGGCCGAACTGATCGAAAGCGCGCGCAGGCGCACCGCCCCCGATCCCGAATCCGGCGAGCAGTCCTGAGTCCACTCTAAAAACCTCAATCATGCCCCGGTTGGGGCATTTCAGGCCTTCGGAATCGGGAAAAATGACTTTTTAGAGTGGACTCAGTCCTGACATCCCCGTCCGGCAAGCGCTTGACCTGCGCGAAAGACGGGGCACAGTCCACAGCATCATGAACGAACGCCAGGACAAGTCGCTGTTCGACCACGCCCACCGCGAACGCATGCGCCGAGACCAACCGCTGGCCGCGCGCATGCGCCCCCGCACCCTGGACGAGTTCATCGGCCAGGACCACATTCTCGCTCCCGGGCGCCTGCTCCGCCGCGCCATTCAGGCCGACCGCATCTCCTCGCTGATCTTCTACGGCCCCCCCGGCACCGGCAAAACCACCCTGGCCAGCGTCATCGCCAACACCACGCGCAGCGCCTTCGAGGTGCTCAACGCCGTGCTCGCCGGCGTCAAGGACGTGCGCCGCGTCACCGAGGAAGCACACCGCCGTCACGCCGAGCACGGGCGTCGAACCATCCTGTTCGTGGACGAAGTCCACCGCTGGAACAAAGCCCAGCAGGACGCGCTGCTGCCCTGGGTCGAGAACGGCACGGTCATCCTCATCGGTGCGACCACCGAAAACCCCTACTTCACCGTCAATCGAGCGCTCGTCAGCCGCAGCCGCATCTTCCAGCTCAAACCCATGGAACCGGGGCAGCTCAAAACCGTTGCCCGGCTGACCCTGGCGGACGCCGAACGGGGCTACGGCGAACTCGACGTTGACCTGCACGAGGACGCCCTCGAACACATTGCGAACATCGCAAACGGCGATGCGCGCGCGGTGCTCAACGCCCTCGAACTGGCCGTGGAAACCACCGAACCAGACGAGCACGGAACCATCCGCATCGACATGAGCGTGGCCGAGGAATCCATCCAGCAGCGCGCCGTGCTCTACGACAAGGAGGGCGACTGCCACTTCGACACCATCAGCGCCTTCATCAAATCCCTGCGCGGCTCCGATCCCGACGCCGCACTCTACTGGGCGGCCAAAATGGTCTACGCCGGCGAGGACCCACGCTTCCTGTTTCGCCGCATGCTCATCTTCTGCGGCGAGGACATCGGCCTGGCCGATCCCAACGCCCTGACCGTCACCGAAGCCGCAGCCGCCGCCTTCGACCGGGTCGGCATGCCCGAGGGACGCTACCACATCGGATTCGCCACGCTCTACCTGGCCACCGCCCCCAAAAGCAACTCGGTCATGGGGTTCTTCGACGCCCTTTCCGCAGTGGAAAAGGAGAAGGAAGCCGAAGTTCCCAATCACCTGCGCGACGCCAGCCGCGACAAGGAGGGATTCGGCCACGGCCAGGGCTACCTCTATCCGCACTCCTACCGCGACCACTGGGTCGCCCAGCAGTACCTGCCCGGACATCTCCAGGGACGCATGTTCTACCAGCCCGGCAATCTCGGTCACGAAGCCGACATCTCCGACCGCGTCCAACGCCGACGCGAAGAGCAGCTCGCCGCCGTCTTCGACACCGACGCCGACGGCGCGCCCCCCGAAATCCTCTCCACCTCCCCCAAAGACCGCCAAACCGACCGCTGGCTCGAGCGCACCATCGGCGACACCGCCCAACATCTGGCCACCCTCCGGGACGAGCTGCTCAAAGACCTCACCTGCCGCCGTCAGGACCGCATCCTCGTGCTCCGAGCCGATCCCGGCCTGCTCGTATGGGAAGCCGTCCGCCAAACCCCCGAAGGCGGCGTCTGGGCTCACGTCAACGAGCCAGCCTCCGCCGAACGCCTGCGCCACCAGGCCAAGGCCCTCACCCAACTGCGAACTCCGCAATGGCTCGTCGGCGCGGCGGACAAAATTCCGGAACAGATGCGCAAACACGGCAATTCCGACGTCCGCTTCGAACACATCATCGGACGCAACCTCTGTCTGCGGACTCCGCAACCGAAACCCCTCTTTGCCATGTTGGCCGACTGGTTGGTCGAGGGCGGCGACCTCCTGCTCTGCGAAGTCCTGCCCGCACATACCCAGCGCCTGTGCGACCTGTTGCCGCCCGGCACTCTGGATGCGGACCTCGCAGACCGGCTGCACGTCGCCGAGGAAGCCCTGTATGCCGGCACCGCCTGGGATCTCGACACCCTGCAACAATGGCTCGAACAGGCCGGCTTCCGCACGCCACGCCTGCGAACCGTCGAGCAGCAGCGATCGCAACCGGTGACCTCCGCGCTCGTCGACCGCTGGTTCCCACCCGCCGCCACCCAACTCGACACTTGCTACGCCGCCCGTCTGTCCGAGCACCTTTCCCCCACCGAACTGCACACGGTCGAGCGAGCCTTCCGCACCCACCTCGCCGGCCAAACCGTCCCCTGGCACAGCACCCACGCCATTGTCCAAACAACGCTCACCATCCCCTCGGATGATGCAGGGCAGTGATCAGTAATCAGTGATCAGGAAGGTTTCAGTGTTCAAGTGTCAGGTTTCAGGGGGGCAGTACTACAGGCATCCCTGCCTGTAGTGAATGCTCCGCTTCGAACAGGCAGGGATGCCTGTTTAACTTTTCCCTGCCGCAGAGTTTCAGCCGGGGGTGCCAGGTGGCTCTTGCGCTCCCGCGTCCTCCGATTCACGCGGACTAAAGGCCGGTGGTACCAAGTAACCCACGGCAGTACCAGCTGATACCGACGGTCTTTAGGCCGTCGTCTCTTTGCGGGAGAGACGGGGGGCTTTCGGGTGCTACGGCGAAGGTCTGCCTGCCGGTCGCGCACCATTCACCCCAAGTGCCGAAGCGGCAGTCGGCAGAATTGAAAACCAGCTTGGCGCGGCAGGCGTTCATCTCGCGTATGCGACACCGTTGAAAGGCGCGGTCTCCTGCTCCAGAATCACGCTTCATTTTTCAGCAACGGCACGAGGATGGCACGATGGTTTGGAGGCTGTATAATACGAACTACCAGCACCGCCGCGGCACGATACTGCGCGTACAGATCAGGCCACTCGACAAAAGAAAAAAGTACCAACACGAACACACGCACACTACATGTGTTTTCACAAATTCCCCCATACAGGCAATTTCGAGTTCATTCAAAACGTTCAGCTCATGGAGAACGACGATGCCGGCGACCACAATATCCTCGCCTGGATCAACGATTTCGACCCCGCCACCGGCGCGGCTTCGAACTACACGGTTCAAACAGGCATACGTGCGGTCTGTCACAAATACGCGGGCGATATCTATCATCTGCAGATTGACAACCAGCGCTGGGACAAAAACCATGCCCAGTCCGAACTCACCTTGCCTGCTGCGGCCGATCATGGCGGCGGAGACACCGCTCTGGAAATCGACTCGGATTTCACTGTAAAGCTCAGCGACCACAGTGGAAACGCCATACTCCGCGGCTTTCCCGGCCAAACTTTCGGGGTCTGCGGCAATGCCTCCATTTTCCGGTTTGAACGCGAACCCGCCGACATGTTCTACGGCATGGGCGAAAAAATGTTCGACATGGAACGTTCGGGACTGAGCACCAAGTTCCGGAACACGGACGCCATGGGCGACTTCGACCACTGGGTCTGCGAACACGGCCGCCCCGATCCTTATTATGTCAGTGTCCCATATCTCATCGTTCGGCGCGGCGATGCCTACATCGGGCTGTTGCTCGACAATCCATGCGCCACGTTCATGTCCACCAGCAGCAGCAAGGTGTCGATCGAAGGTTTAATGGAAACCGAAACCTCAGAAAAACACATGATCACGCTGGGCGCGGAACATGGGCAACCGAACCTGATCATCATCTACGGCCCAAGCCTTGCCGAACTGACGCGCAAATTCCAGAAGCTGATCGGCGTCACCCCCCTGCCCCCAGCCTGGGCGCTCGGCTATCATCAATGCCGCTGTGGCTACGAATCCCACGCCCAGCTCAAGGATTTGGACGCGAAGATGACGGAACACAAAATCCCGTGCGACGGACTCTGGCCGACATCGACTACATGAATGGATTCCGCGTGTTCACCTTTGATGAAACCAAGAATTTCCCTAAACCCAAAGACAACATCGCCGACCTCCAGTCAAGCGGACGACGGGTGGTGCCCATAATCGATCCTGGCGTCAAGTCCGAGCGTGGCTATTCGATATATGATTCCGGGCACGAAGCGAATGTTTTTTGCAAAAACCCGCAGGGGCGCGAGTATATCGGTGTAGTGTGCCCGGGTGAAACCGTGTTCCCCGATTTTTCCACGGAATTCGGACGCGCGTGGTGGGCGAAACAGGTTGCGAAGTTCGCAACCACCGGTATCCGCGCCGCCTGGTTGGACATGAACGATCTCTCGACCGGCCCAGTGCTCTGTACCGACATGCGTTTCGACAACGGGCGGGAGAGTCACTACACCTTTCATAATCAGTACGCCATGGGCATGGCGCGCGCCACTCGCGAAGGGTTCGAGAACGCCTTTCCCGAAGAACGCATCTTCCTGCTTTCGCGCAGCGGCTTCACCGGCAACGGCAAATACTCGGCCATCCGGACCGGCGACAACGTCTCCAACTATCACTACTTGAAGAGCAGCATCCCCTGTTCCGTCAACTTGGCGCTCTCGGGAATTCCGTTCAATGGCGCCGATGTCGGCGGCTTTGCGGGCGACACAACCGCGCAATTGCTCAAAGACTGGATCAAGGCTGGCTGCCTTTTCCCGTTCTGCCGCAGCTACACCACCAACCCGCTCAACCAAGGAGCAGATCAGAATTCCAATGCTGAAAAACAAAACAGAAGAACTTGCCGACGGCATCCAAACGCCCGTGCCCAGAGACCGGATGTCCGACGACGTCGGGCGCCTTCGCGACGCCTTCAACCTCGTCCCCGGCGCACCGATCTATCATCGCGAATTCGGCTTCTATTGCCTCGAGGCCTGGAAGCAGCAGGGCTTGCCGGAGGACGCAAACCTAGCCGAATACTTCCACTACAACAAGGGTGCAACGGCGGATCTGTCCAACCTTGGCTGGTGCGAAGCGCCCTTCATGCCGGCGTTCCCTGAAGAAGTGATCGAGGACCGCGGCGAGACGGAGGTCGCCCGCGACTACGCCGGCCGGCACGTGCTCTTCTTCAAAGGGCGACGCAGCGGCTTCATGCCCGAATACATCGAACACCCCGTGAAGGACTTGAAGACGTGGCAGGAGGACGTCAAGTGGCGGCTCGACCCCGATGAGCCCGCTCGCATGAAAAAGGCCGCCGAAACCGGGATGCGCGCCGCGCGGGAGGCGGCCGAGGGCAAGCTCGTCAGCCAGCGAGCCATCGGCGGCTACATGTACCTTCGCAGTCTCATCGGACCGGAAGACCTGCTCTACATGGTCTACGACAACCCCGAACTCATTCACGACTGCATGAAAACCTGGTTCGACTTGGCTGACAAGGTCGTCGCGAAACACCAGGAGCACGTCACCATCGAACAGCTCTTCCTGGCCGAGGACATCTGCTACAATTCCGGCCCGCTCATCGGCCCCGACATGATGCGCGAGTTTCTCTTCCCCTACTACCAGCAACTCATCACGAACCTGAAATCCCGCCAGATCGATCCGGAACGCCACCTTCACATCCAGATCGACACCGATGGTCACGCCGAAAGCGTCATCGACGTCTACCGCGATATCGGCATGGACACCATGAGCCCCTTCGAAGTGGCCAGCGGCTGCGATGTCGTCGACATCGGCAAACGGTACCCGGATTTGGTCATGTCCGGCGGCATCGACAAACGCGTGCTGGCCCGAAGCAAGGCCGACATCGACGCAATGGTCGAGCGCATCGTCCCCACCATGCGCGAGCGAGGCGGCTACATCCCCACCTGCGACCACGGCGTGCCCGAAGAAGTCCCCCTGGAAAACTACCTCCACTACCGCAAACGAATGGTCGAACTCGGCGGCTAACCCCCCGCTCAACAAGGAATGCGGAGAAATGGGTTTTGCATTCAATATTCAGAACTCATTATTCGATATTCAATATTCTGTTTCACGCCGGTGTGCCCGACGGGGGGGCCTGTGAAGCTTCAAACTGCGAATATTGATTTTGTGCGTACACTGCCAATAAAGGCGACATTGGTTGACAAAAAATGACAGGGATGTATGTTTGGTTGCCAAACGCCTTCCATCCTGGTACGTTGGGAAGGTACAACCGGAACCCGGTCCGCAAAACGTTTGGACATCGTCGCGTGAGACTGAACAAAGTAGAATAGGCGTCCTCGCCTGTTCAGATGGAAACAAGTAGAATAGGCATCCTGCCTGTTCAGATGGAAACAAGTAGAATAGGCGTCCCGCCTGTCTGCGAGCAGCAACGTGGCGGCAGATTGCAGGCTTAGACCTTGTCCAGAAAGGGTGTAGGCATAGTTTTGAGTTCAAACGCCCCCGCCGACCTTGCGTCGGTGGAGCGCAGATTTTCTGCTTGCCGGACACGACAAGCCCACTTTTCTCCCTCCCCGGCGGTGTCCGCCGGGGAGGTAGAAAAGTGGATTATTCCACAACACACTGGATATCAACCTCTTGCTCCACCGATGCAAGGTCGGCGGGGGCAGGAAACTCTTTCTGGACAGGAGCAGGCGAGGCGCCTGCAGTAGTGCAAGCTCAACATCGACGAAACAGAGGTGAATGATGGCACTGAAAGACGCATTGAAACCTGAATGCATCGCCATTGGCAGCGATGCAGAAAGCAAAGACGGTGTTTTGCGGCAGATTGCGGAATTGGCTGCGAACAACGCAAGTTTGGCGGTTTCCGGCCGCAAGAAGTTGTTCAAGTTGCTGAAGGATCGGGAGAAGCTTGGCAGTACCGGATTCGGCGGGGGAGTTGCCATTCCTCATGCGTTCATTGACGACTTGGACGAGTTTGTCGTCGGCGTGCTTGTAGCCCCCGAGGGTGTGCCGTTTGACTCGATTGACGGAAACCCCGCCACGGTGTTGGCCTTCATTTTCGGGCCGTCGCAGCGACGCAACGAGCATGTCCGCCTTCTTTCGACTCTGTCCACCGTGCTCGGTTGCGAGGGTGTAGTTCGCGAGTTGTGTTCGACCGGGAGCGCCGAAGCGGTTCGCGAAAGTATTTTGCGTCACGAGGAACCGGAAATTTGGGAAGGCGACCAGGAGCGCTCCATGGTTTTGGCGTTTGTTCAGGACGAAGACTGCTTCGAACGCATACTTCAGGTGTTTTCCGCCTCGATGAACAGTTCGGTTTCGGTCTTGGACGCCGCCAATGCCCGCGCGTATCTGCATCGCATGCCGATGTTTTCGGCGTTCTGGTCGGATTCTCCCAGCGGCTTCCAGCGGATCGTCGTCGGCATTGTCGAGCGTCAGTTCGGCAACGACGTCGTTCGCCGCATCCACACAGCGGCCGGCAAGGAGGGGCGCGAGGCTGGCTTGCTGGTCGCCGTGCAGGAACTGAGCTACTGCTCGGGGCACCTGAACTTTTAATCCGACCTGAATTTGCGAATACACGTCATTGGTTGTAGTATGTCATATTTTCATCAGCTTATCGTTCAAGTTCAGTCTTTCGACTGGCCTCCGTTGCTGGCCGTGGGGTTGACCATGTTTGCGGCCTTCTACGCGGGGCGCGGCGTGCGTATGTTCCGACTGCCGTCGATCATCGGCTTCATGGTCGCGGGCGTGCTCGCAGGCCCGTCGTTGTTCAACATTCTGTCGGACAGCTTCCAGGAG
>CAZSBQ010000027.1:0-24935 GCA_964604795.1 uncultured Victivallales bacterium
GCAGGCCGATGATCGCCACGACGATCATGATTTCCACGAGTGTGAAGTTGCGTTTGCGCATACTTGATTCTCCTTGCGGACAGGCTGGTTGTTGCCTTTGTCCGTTTTATTTTACTTGCTGGTTTCGTCGTATAGTGCCCTGTCACGGTGCCGTGACAGGCCGAGTTCCAATCACCAAAGACTCACAATTCTTATGGGCGCCTCCTTGTTGCTGGGGCCGCGGTTTTCCGGCAGTGGGCCGGCCGATTGACTGGTTGGGTCAAAGCATGTTGCATGCCAAGCGCAATTTGCAGGCTGAAAACAATCGTTTGTTCTTCTCGCGGAGGATGTCCGAGCAGAGCCGGAACCCGATGGTTCCACTACGATCTCATTTTTGCGAATTCCGCGAAGTGTTTCATTTGTGCAACGCCGTCTCATTTTTGCAGACACGCCTGTGCGACACTGGGAGCGTCGGGCTGAAGCCCGCAGCTGCCAACTGCGCCGCCGGGTGCAACGCAGTACCACCGACCTTTGGGCCGCGTGCCGCCGGAGGACGCGGGCTGAAGCCCGCGGGTACCAAATGCGCCGCCGGGCGCAACCTAGTACCACCGGCCTTTAGGCCGCGTGCCGCCGGAGGACGCGGGCTGAAGCCCGCGGGCACCAAATGCGCCGCCGGGCGCAACCTAGTACCACCGGCCTTTGGGCCGCGTGCCGCCGGAAAACGCGGGCTGAAGTCTGCGGATACCTATCTCCAGCTACTCCGCTTTTTCCTCCTCGGGCAGTTTTCGGTAGAGGGTCGCTCGGCTGATTCCCAGGAGGTCGGCGGCTTTGGCGCGGTTGCCGTTGGTTTTCTGCAGCACTTGGTTCAGGTATTCCTTTTCCTTGGCGCGCAGGAAGTCGCGCAGCGAGCGCCCGCGCCCGTCCTCGCCGGACCAGACGGCGGCCTGCTCGGAAGAGCCCTCGCCGCCCGCGTTGCGGATTGCGGGGGGGAGGTCGTCGACGGTGATGCGTTGGTCCTGGCAGAGCGCGGCGGCGCAGGCGATGGCGTTCTGCAGCTCGCGCACGTTGCCGGGCCAGGAGTAGGACACCAGCGCGTGGATCGCGTTTTCGTCCAGGGTGACCTCGTGGCCCAGCTCTTCGGATTGCTGATTGAGGAAGTAGCGGGCCAGCAGGGGAACGTCCTCGGAACGGCGTCGCAGGGGCGGCAGAGTAATGGGAATCACGCTGATTCGATAGTACAGGTCCTCGCGGAATCGTCCCTCGTCGCGGTTTTTTTCAAGGCTTTCGTTGCAGGAGGCGATCACCCGCACGTTCACGTCGATGTCCTTGTTGTCGCCAACACGGCGAATCTTTTTTTCCTGCAGAGTGCGCAGCAGCTTGCCCTGCAGGCTCAAGTCCATGGACTGGATTTCATCCAGCAGCAGCGTGCCGCCGTTGGCGGACACGAACAGGCCCTCGCGGGTTTTTCCCGCGCCGGTGAAGGCGCCGGCCACGTAGCCGAACATTTCCGATTCGAGCAGAGTGGGGGAGAGGGCGGCGCAATTGAGCGGCACGTACGGTCCATCCCTGCGATTGCTGACGTTGTGGATGGCCTGGGCGACCAGTTCCTTGCCGGTGCCGCTTTCGCCCTGGATCAGCACCGTGGCGTCGATCTTGGCCACCCGCTCGATCAAGCGATAGACCTCCTTGACCGCATCGGACTCCCCAACCATACTGCCGTAGTGAAGCTCGACGTCCTGACTCGGAATGGAGACGGTCCGGTCGCGGATTTCGTGATGGTGCAGGGCGTTGGCGACCGTTTCCAGCAGGGTCTGCATTTTGAAGGGTTTGGTGATGAAGTCGAATGCCCCCTCCTTCATCGCCTGGACGGCCACGTCCACGGTTCCGTAGCCGGTGATCATGATGGTGGTGATGCGGCTGTTTTTCTCGCGAGCCTGATGGAGCAGCTCGACGCCGTCGATCCCGTCGCCCAGGCGCAGATCGGTGATCATGAGATCAAAGGAGTCCTGGTCGAGCTTTGCCAAGGCCTCCTCGCCATTCGATGCGCCGACGGTTTCGTAGCCTTGGCGGCTAAGGACGCTGCTGAGCACCTTGAGAATACTGCTCTCGTCATCAACTATGAGAATTTTTTCCATCAATCATCCTGCTTTGTTTACGAGTGCACGCGCTGCGACCAATGATGCGCTTCGGCCGTGATTCGCTCAAACATCTCGGTATCCTGCTCCGCAGTGGAGCGGAGCAGGTCGCTGACTTTGGTCTCCAGGCGCTGCGTTTCCTCGGCGATAACCTGGCACATGTTCGCCACGTTGGCGAGGTCGTCCGCGCTCAGCGTGACATTGCCGCCTGCGGGCTCGCCGAGCACGGAGACCACGTACTCGTCGGCGATTTTGATCGCGGTCAGCGGATTGCGAATCCACTGCGCCAGCTCGAGAGCCATGTCGACGGCCGTTTTCAATCGTGTACTTTCGTTCGCCTTGGACTGTAATTCAAGCAGACGCGTCATATCCCACAGCACGACCATGTGCCGCTGTGTGCCGGGCGTGTTTGCGGAATCGGTTTCACTAAGCACGGGAAATTGAGTCAAGGAAACTTCGAAAGTTCCCGGAAAGGTGGTTCCGTCACGTCGTCGCAGCGTCCAGAGGCGCTGCGGAACATCCTCCTGGTCCAGCGCGGGGGCCTTTTCCGCGAACAGATCCGCGAACGTCATGCCCGATGGTTGCTCGGCGGGCAGCTGGAAGAGTTCGCGGGCGGTGCTGTTGGCCATGGCCAGGCTGCCGTCGCGGTTGACCGCCAGAAGAGCGACCGACACGTTGTCGAAGATGTAGCTCACCAGGGCGCGCAGTCGTTCGATCTGATCGCGCTGGTAGCTGCACCGGGCGGTCACGTAGGAACTGGCGGCGGCGAAGAAACTGAAGAAGAACAGGCGCATGGCCAGAGTTTGCGCGACACTGGCCGTGTCCGCGTAGGGAACGACGCCCGTTCCCTTGTACGGCAGGACAGCGTACATTTCCAGAACCACCAGCGTGGTGTAGCACAGAATGCTGAACACCGTGCTCTGCACCGCCAAGCGGCTCGATCCCACGATGCCCGAGGACAGAATGATCAGCGGATACAGCAGCACCACCGGGCTGGAAATCCCGCCGGTATAGTGGATGATGCCGGTGACTATCAGCACATCAACCAGAAATCCCAGTTGGGTGCCGTGCTCCGCCCGCGTTTCGTCCCGCAACCACAGCGAGTACGGGATGGTGAACACGAACGCCAGCGCAATAAAGGTGTAGAAGGCGATGTCGTCGGCGCCGAACAGCGCCGTCAGCGCCACCAGCAGAAACAAAAGGATGGCCAGGCGCCCCAGCATGACAAAGGCTGCCAGGGGAACCTTGCCGGCATACCGATCATTTCTGATTGCCGATTCCAGGCTCATTGTCATGGACGCCAACTGCTGTGATGGATTGTTGCCTGCTTTTGCTCTCATGCACACACGATCCCCCGTCCCCAACCGCTGGTCTTGTTTCACAGCAATTGCCATTCTATATTCACTTTTCCATACTATACGAACAAAATCCCAACAATACAATCCGTACGCGAAAAACAGGAAAACCCCGGCTCTGCCCTTCACTGGTTCAGGTGGTATAGTAGCACTCCTATATGGATACCCTTGTCGCTAAATTATGCTTCTATGTTCCCGCATCCCATGCCGAAGCGGTCAAGGAAGCGGTGTTTGCCGCAGGTGCCGGGCGGCTGGGCAACTATGACCGTTGCTGCTGGCAAACGGCGGGGCAGGGACAGTTTCGTCCGCTGCCGGGCAGTCGCCCGCATCTGGGCGGGCACGGCCGGGTGCATGTCGAGGCGGAGGTCAAGGTGGAAATGCTCTGTCGCGACGACTGCCTCGAGGCCGTGCTGGAGGCGCTGAAACGGGCGCATCCCTACGAAACACCGGCGTTTGAAACCTGGTCTGTGTCGATATAAAGTGCATACCTGCGAGGGGCTGCACGTCGGCAGCTTCCGCGCGCTTCTTCAACAATCTATGAGGAGGACAAGGACAAATGGCTGCATCCACGGATCGGACAATGAATTATGGGCTGTTGGTGATGCGTTTGGGGATCGGACTGCTGTTTTTCAAGTACGGGCTCGAAAAGCTCGCCGGCGGTAGCGGGCAATGGCGCGAACTGGGGGGAGCGATGCAGGTGTTCGGCATCGGTTTTGCGCCGACGTTCTGGGGGTTTATGGCGGCCTTCAGCGAGGCTGTGGGCGGTGCCTGCCTAGTGCTGGGCCTGCTGTTTCGTCCCCTGGGCATCCTGCTGTTCATCACCATGCTGGTGGCCACGGTGATGAAGTTCACCGGCGACGGATTCGGCGCGGCCGGATACCCGCTGGCGATGAGCATTGTTATTGTGGGCTTCCTGGTTTCGGGGCCGGGACGGCTGGCCCTGGGCAACACGGTCTCCTTCCTGAGAGACAAATGGTATCAGTAGACCACTTGAGATTCAGGCCGGCACCAGTGATTTCGGCCGTCAAAGCGCTGCGCGCGCCATTTCTGCCAGCAAGCGTGCTGCCATTCAGCGCGGGTTTCGCTCTTGCGCCCGGCGTTGCCCGGCACGACCTGTTCTGGTACGGGCTGCTTGCCGTGGCGGCGACGCACCTGAGCGCGAATTTGATCAATGACTTTGCCGACACGCGCAGCGGCGTGGACACCCGCGATCCGAACCGCTACGGCCTGTTCGGCGGCTCAAAGCTCATCCATACCGGTGAACTTCCCGACGGATTTTTTCTGTACGGCGCGGTACTGTTCGCCGTGATTGCGGTCGGCGCCGTGGCGGCGCTTGCGCTGACCACCCAACGAGTGGACATCCTGGCCTGCCTGGCGGCAATTCTCGCGCTGGCCTGGGCGTATTCGTGTGCGCCGCTCAAGCTCTCCTACCGTCATTGGGGTGAACCGGTGATCTTTCTGCTGTTCGGGCCGGCGGTGGTGATGGGCGGATACAGCCTGCGGACGGGTGCCGCACCCGCTCCGGAAAGTGCCCTGCTGGCGGTTCCGTTCGGACTCTTGACGACCTTGTTGCTGGTGGCCAACGAAGTTCCCGACCACCCTGAGGACACATGCGGCGGCAAGCGCACCTGGATCGACTGGACCGGTCCGGGCCGTGCGTGGTTGCTTTATGCCGTCCTGGCAATACTGGCCCTGGCCAGTGCGGCGGCGTGCGTCGTCGCCGGCGTGCTCGGCTGGCGCGTGCACCTCGCGCTGGCCGCGGCGATTCCCGCTCTGTGGCGCGCAACTCGGCTGGTGCGCCGGCACTTCGATTCGAAGCATCACTGCCTGCAGGCATCGAAACTCACACTGGGCGCACAACTGCTGATTGCGCTCGTCATTCTCTTGGATATCGTGCTATGGCGGCAAAACCCGCAATTCTGATCGTCGGCGGCGGATATGCCGGGCTGTTTGCGCTGATGCAGCTGACCGCGCACAGGAACAAGCTCGACGTCGTGCTGATGGACCGCAAGCCGTTCGCGGAGAACCTGCCGCTGCTGCCCGATGTCGTCGGCAAGCGCGTTCAGGCCGACAACCTGCGCCTTGACCTGCAGCAGTTCGCCCGCCGGCACGGCGCCCGGTTCTGCCGAGCCGCCGCCGCCGAGATCGATCCGGGCCGACGGACGGTGACCCGCATGAACGGGTGCACCCTGTCCGCGGATTACCTGCTCGTGTGCACGGGAACCGAAACCAACTACTACGGGTTCGACGAGTTCGCCGCCACCGTGCCGCGCATGGACACCGTGGCCGACGCGCTGAAGATTTCACGCTGCCTGGACAGGAATGACTTCAAGCATGTGGTTGTCGTCGGCGGAGGATACACCGGCGTGGAGCTGATCACCAATATCCACCGACGCCTGGGGCTTCGACGGACTCTCGAGGGTAAAATACTCCACCTTGTCGACCAGGGCCCCACCATTCTGCCGGGGCTGGGCGAGCGTGTGCGCAGCTACTGCCGGAAAAACCTGGAGCAGATGGGAATCGTCATGCATGCGAACTCAACCCTGCAGTCCTGTGCGGAACGGCACGCGATATTGAGCGGCGGCGAAGAGTTGCCCGACAGCTTTGCCGCCTGGACGGCCGGTGTGCACACGCCGGCGTGCGTGCGCACGCTGGCAGGCGACCGTCCGCAAGGACGCCTGCTGGTCGCCCCAACCCTGCAGTTCGCCGACCGCTGCTACGCGGCCGGCGACGCCGCCGGCCTGGAGCATGCCGAACGCATGCTGCGCCCCGCCGTCCAGTTCGCCATCACCGAAGGACGCACCGCCGCCCGCAACATCCTGCGCGAAATCGCCGGCAAAGAACCCCACGCCTGCTCGCCCCCCGACCTCGGATTCGTCGTGCCCATGGCCAATTTCCGCGCCTGCGGGAACGCCTTGGGAGTACCGGTCAAAGGGCGCAAGGCCATGCTCCTGCACTACTTAATGTGCGTGTGCAGAAGCATCGGCACGCGCAACCGAATCGGTGTCGTCTGCGACCTGCTGGCGTAGCCCCCCCTCGGCAACGATGCACCGCGTTGAGCTGGATTTAGCATCTTTTGATGCTGATTGATGGCGCGGCTTGAATGCCGAGCGGTCGCAGGTTTTTGTATTCGTAGCACCAATCGTCGCCGGTGGTGCGCCAGGCCTGTGCTCCAATCCAGGAGGCGGGTCTGGCCCAGTGCAACGGACCGAAGGCGTTGTGGCGATTGCCGTACAAGGTGATGTCGAGCTTGTGCGCGCCGGCTTCAATCCGGTCGAATTCAACGGTGAACGGGGCAAACGCGATGTCCTGCTCGTCGCCGTCATCGAGTTTGGCGCTCAGCATGGTGCCGGAGAAATGCGGCGATCGCAATTGTACATTTGCGGAGTTCGCAGTTTCAAGGCTGCAGTGATAAGTGATGTTTCCGGTATAGAACGGCAGTCCTTGACGGGTTATGTCGTCGAATGCGAGTTTGCGCACCGGCGTGGTCAGAGTCGCGTCTCGCCCGGCCAGACGCACTCCGAAATCGCCGAGCAGGTAGCACCATTCAACGTTTGTTTTGCGGTGGTACGCGATGTGTATGACCAGTTCGTGCGTGGCCGGTTCGAGTGTCGGCAACTGCAGAGTCCGCAACGACTCGTCCACCCAGTGGCCGCAGTCTTCGACCGCGACCGACTCGCCGTCGAGCGTCAGTTCGACGGATTCGGGTTGTTCAAGCACCAGTAGAGGCGAGTTCAAGGCTGTTTCGCTGATGATTTTGAAGCGCAGCTCCAGAGTCGCCAGAATCGTCGGGTCCTCTTCCTCCGTCCACGGTTGAGCCATTCGACCGCCGCTCTGCGGTACTCCCAGCGACTCGCGCACGGCGTTGCCGATGCGCAGGATTTCTTCGCGTTCACGCCATTCGCCGCCGTCGAGTCGCCATTCAGCTTGGTCAAGCAACAAAGCATTTGGTTCGGACAAAGTGACGGGCACTGGCGCCTCCAACCGTTTGAGGATCGGTGCAGATGCGTTTTCTGCTCGGATGTCCGGGGCGCTCGGCAGTGCCGCATTTTCAACCGTCGCCGGTGTCAGGCGCAGCAGGACATGTCCATGTGCGTGGCACGTCCAGTCGATTTCCGTCCAGCCGTTGCCTTCGAGTGCTGCGGGAATCGCATTCGCGTGCCCACTGGCGGTATCCAGCGCTTCCACATCCCACTCGCCTTTCATCTTCAAGTTGATATTGCCTTGGTCGTGTTCACGGTCGCTGTTGCAGACGAAGAGATACCTGGTGTCGCCGTCCTCTCGAATCTGGTGCAGCAGTTTGTCCGATCTCATGCCGTTAGCTTGTAACGCTTCGATTTCGCGGCAATCACTGAGAGAATTCAGGATTTGCGATTTTGTGAATTCCACGGTCACCGCCTTTTCCGCGAGTTGACGGGCGCGGGTTGACGGCAGCGCGTCAACCAGGCTCGGTATTTCTCCCGCGAAAATCAGCGTGCCGCCTGCATCTGCGAATTTCTCCAGTCGGTCCAAGGTGGTTGACCTGATCGTGCGCATTGGCGGCACGATCACCGCGTCGTACTTCATCGCCCCGACCTTGAACTGCGGCTCTTCGGATGGCACATTCAGCTCGGGCAGCAGTGACTCGCAGACATAATCGAAATCCACCAGGCCCAAAAGCAGCCACTCGGTCGCCTGTTGGAATGTGTATTCGCGTTCCTCGCGTTCCGTGGCGGTCTGGTCGTGCGGCCCGTAGCAGAGCCAGAACGACTCGACCGGATGAATCAAGGCCACGCGGACGACGGGCTTGCCGCGGGTCATCGCCACGTTGACGCGGGCGAAGTGGTCTTCAACAACGGCATATTTTCCCCACCAGGGCGATTGATGAAGAATCGACGACGGATAGTCGCGTTTCGCCTCGCCTTCCATCGACACCCAGGACAGATGGTGTACACGAACGGTTACACCCAGCGCCGCCTGCCAGTCGCCCTGACGCTTGTGTCCGGTGAAGTCGAAATCCCAGCCGGTGACCCCGTAGAGTTCACTGAGCACGCCTTTGTGCCCATATTGGCGAGACGCGCTTTGCGCTTGCTTGGCGGTGGTGAATTCCAGGCGGTCGCAGAGAATGTCGATGCCGGGCAGTTGAAACGATCGATAGCTGCGCATGGCGTCGCCGATCGCATGGGTCTGCGACTCGAGTGTGGGTTCTTCCATCAGGTGCCCGGTCAGCACGATGCCATTGTTTTCACACCAACCGCCGATGGTGTCGGCAAAGGCGGTTGCGAACCGTTCGGATATGTGGTCGTGATACCGATATCGAGTGGGTGACGGCGCGCCGTTCGGCCATTCCCAGAACAGCTCCGGCAATCCATCCAGAATATCCTCGCCGTATGCCGTTTGGTAGGACTCGATTAAATCGTCGGTGAACGGCATGATGATGTCGCGCTTCTGCCGGGCGAAGGTCAGCACACTTTTGCGTGTGAACTGCGGTTCGTCGGTGAAGATGCCCGGAATCACAGTGCCGAAGCGGTCGCCGACAATTTGCTTGTAGCGTTCGTGCGTGACTTCGACAAATTTTTCGATTGCCGCCGGATTCAAGGTGTCCACGTAGGTCTGATTATTGAACCAGGAGCTTGGTTGCGCTCTTTCGAGATAGGCATACCAGACATTGCCTTGGGTTGGCGCATGATCGTTGTCGGCGAGTCGAGTGTAATCGGCGAGTTCGCCATTCCTGTCGAGATTGATCTGATACCGTGCCAGCAGTTTGCCATTGCCCCCCCGAGTTCCCACCGCGCTCGAGTCCTTTGAGCCGGAGCCGCCCGCCTCCTCGTCATACGACGTTGGGGTGAACAACAGATGCCGTGCTCGGTAGGCCGGATCTGCCGTCACCAGGCCGCCCGCCGCGCCGGACGGCCAGCGATCCTCGTCGTACAGCCACGCCAGCATCTCCTCACTCTCCGCCTTGTCCACGCAGGCTTTTACCGCCGCCATGAACTCGTCACTCAAATACGGCGTGTTCATGCCTACCCTCGAATGCATGTGAAAGCCGCCGATGCCCATCGTCTTGAATGCCTCGATCTGTCGGCATAGTTGCGGAATCCGCAATTTCGTGTTCCAGCTCCAGAACGGGGCGCCGCGAAATAACGCGGTCGGTGCTTCGAAAAGCTGGTTGAACTCGGTTGACTGCGATGCCTGGTAAATGTTCAGTTCCGATTTCATGAATGGGGTCATCCTATTTGCTTTTATCCATGTCTTTGCCGAGCGACCAAAGCAATGTAGGTGTTCCGCTTATAAAAGCGAATCGGAGGACCTGCCCCCCAGGGCAATTCCTTTCTGAAGGAGGGGAGCGGTGTGATCCCGCCCCCGATGGAGGTGCAAAGCCGAATTGTCCCGGCACTGCGCCCCGTTGCGTCCCGTGATGCAGCTGAAGCACCGCCTCGACTGCCGCTTGAAAGCGGAACTCTGACAAGCTGCATTCCAAAGGTTTCATGAAAATGGCAACAAAATCTCATATGCAATGGACAGAATCCACTTGGAATCCGGTGACGGGATGTACGAAGATCAGCCCTGGGTGTCTGAACTGTTACGCCGAGCGAATGACGAAGCGGTTGAAGGCGATGGGGCAGACGAACGATCGGAACGGGTTCGATGTAACCTGTCACGAGCATGTTCCGGAAACACCGTTGACCTGGAAAAAGCCGCAAACGGTCTTTGTGAATTCCATGAGCGATCCGTTTCATGAAGACATCCCCGTCGCGTTCATAAAGCGAACCTTCGACATCATGCAGCGGGCGCATTGGCATCGGTTCCAAGTCTTGACCAAGCGTGCCGAACGTCTGCCCGGGCCGGCGCATGAGCTGCCCTGGCCGGACAACGTTTGGATGGACGTGACCGTCGAGACTGCGGACTGCGCACACCGGGCTGAGTTGCTGAATGCCCCCTTGACTGGCTTCCCGTGTTCCCGGAAATGCCCGGCGACAAAGATCCTCGAAGCGCACAACATCTGCAAAGAATGGGCTGGTGAGTTGCAAAGCGCCGGGCTTCACTTGACCTTCGCCGCTCTGCAAGCATAGTGCGGCAGTGAGTGATGCTGGCGCCTCCGCAAGCAGGAGGGCTGCTGATTCGCAATCTTAATTCGTCGGAAAAGGAGTGTGCAGTATGGGACGTTGCCGCAAGTGGATGGTTGGAGTGAGCGCGGGGATTGTGTTGAGTCTGTCCTGCGCATCGGCGCAGGACGAGGAGCTGATGACCGACCTGCCCATCGGGGATGATCCCTCCGCCCAGGCCGAAGAAGCGGCCAAAACCGGGGTGAACGATCCTCTCGAACCGGTCAACCGCGTGCTCTACACCGTCAACGACAAACTCTACTTTTGGGTTCTCAAACCGGCGGCGAAAGGCTACAAGTCAGTTGTGCCGAAAGACCCCCGTCGCGGCATCCGGAATGCGTTCGCGAACATCGCAACTCCGATCCGGCTGGTGAACTGCGCTCTGCAGGGCGACATGCAGGGGACCGGTACCGAGTTCGCCCGCTTCGCCATCAACACCACTCTCGGCGGGCTCGGATTCACCGATCCGGCGGACAAGAAATTCGCCATCAAAACGCGCGACGAGGACACTGGCCAGACCCTCGGCGCCTACGGTGTTGGTGGCGGTCCCTTCCTTATGCTGCCCGTGCTGGGCCCGCTCACGCTGCGGGACGGCTTCGGCAAGGTGGGGGACTGGTATCTCGATCCCATCAGCTGGCTGGACCTGGAAACGCTGGAGAGTGTCGGCGTCAGCGTGGGCGAAACCGTCAACGGCACGTCCCTGAGCCTGGGACGCTACGAATCGTTCAAAAAAGCAACCGTCGATCCCTACACCGCCATCCGAAGCGCCTACCTGAAACAACGCAAAAAGGCCGTGCAGGACCGCGGCAAAAAAGACGACAAACCCAAAAAAAGCCGCCTCGGCAGCTGGTGATTCCGCGTCTCGTGCTGAACACCCGACGAGCCATGGGAATGCGGGAAAATGCGGGGTCACACCGAATGCCCCGAAACCTATGTCCACAGAATTTGGTTGGATTGCTTACGTACTGCGGCCATCCTGGGTGCGGAGAACTTCACAACAGGCAGGGATGCCCGTTGATACTAAAAGCCATTGCGAACTCAACTGACCGGATCCAACCAAATTCTGTGGACATAGCCCGAAACTTAAGCCTCCGGTGGAAATCGGGCGAGGGCTTAATCAAAAGTTTTCACGGCGGAGCCCCCCGGGCCCTTGCGGCGCGGGTGAACTGGTTCTATAGCTGGAGCCTGTCCAGAAAGGTATGGCGCTAGGCGAAGTAGGTAAGTCGGCGCACCCCGTCGATGCGGCACGAATCGACCGACGCTTTCGTGCGGGATGACATCGAAAAATCCTCGGTGAAGTCAGGGAAGCCATTGGCCGGCTGTGTCCAGTTCCGTCCGGCATCGTCGGATCGAAACAAGCGTCCATGCACGCTCTCGCTCAGCCCCCCAGCCAGCTTTGAGAGGAAAAGGAAGACGCGAAGCGGCGGCAAAGCACGTTCGGGAGAGAGCGGCTATTCGAGGATGAGGTCCTTGTAGCTTCCGCCGGGAGGCATCATGGGCAGGACGTGTTCCTGGTATTCGACGTGGATGTCGAGCAGGTAGGGGCCGTCGGCGGTCAGCATTTCCCGAATGGCGTCGTCGAGTTCGTCGCGGGTCCAGACTTCCTTGCCGGGGACGAGGTACCCTTTGGCCACATCGATGAAGTGGGGATAGGGTCGTTCGGAGAAATTGCTCTTCAGCTCGGTGTTGCCGCGTTGGCTGCCGTAGAAGCGGTCCTCCCACTGGGCGACCATGCCCAGGTGCTGGTTGTTGAGGATGATCATTTTGAGGGCGATTTCCTCGCAGTGGACGGTGCCGAGTTCCTGGATGTTCATCTGGAAGCTGCCGTCGCCGTCGATGAGCACGACGGTTTCATTGGGACAGGCGGTTTTCACGCCCATGGCGGTGGGCAGGCCGAAGCCCATGGTGCCGAGTCCTCCGGAGGTGTGGAATTGGCGCGGGCGCTGGTAGTTGTAGAACTGTCCGGCCCACATTTGGTGCTGGCCGACTCCGGTGACGATGGTGGCGCTGCTGGCGGTTATGGCGTCGAGGCGCTCGATGACCTGCTGGGGCTGGATGTGCTCGCCGCTTCGATAGGAAAAGGGGTACGTGCGTTTCCATGTCTGCGTTTGCCGGACCCAGTCCTCCCAGTCGCCCTTCACGGGGGTTTTGTTCAGCTGCCGGAGCATGGCTTTGGCGTCGCAGACCACGCCGATGTCGGCGTGCTTGTTCTTGTTGATTTCGGAGGGATCGATGTCGACGTGAATGATGGCTGCGCCGGTGGCGAAAGTGTCGACGTTCCCGGTTACGCGGTCGTCGAAGCGCACGCCGAGAGCGATCAGCACGTCGCTCTGGTTGGCGGCATAGTTTGCCGCGTAAGAACCGTGCATGCCCAGCCACTTGAGTGACAACTCGTGGTTGGTGGGGAAGGCGCCGACGCCCATGAGGGTGTTGACGACGGGAATGCGGTTGGTTTCCGCGAAAGCGAGCAGCTCTTGATGGGCGCCGGAGGAGATGATGCCGCCGCCGATGTACAGGCAGGGGCGGGCGGCGCCGGCGATGGTCCTGCGGACGCGCTCGACGTCCTCCGCGCTCGGTTCGCCTGCGACTTGATGGGAGCGAAGGGTGACGCGCTCGGGGAATGCCGGCTCGCAAGCGGCTTGCTGAACATCCTTGGGCAGGTCGATGACGACGGGTCCGGGGCGGCCGGTGCGGGCCAGGTAAAACGCCTCGGCCATGACGCCGGGAATGTCGTTGACGTCCAGAACCAGGTAGCTGTGCTTGACGATCGGGCGGGTGATGCCGATGATGTCGGTTTCCTGGAAGGCGTTTTTGCCGATGAATTTTTGCCCCACCTGCCCGGTGATGAAGACCGTGGGGATGGAGTCCATGTAGGCGTCGGTGATGGCGGTGACCAGGTTGGTTGCGCCGGGTCCGCTGGTGGCCATGGCGACGCCCACGCGTCCGGTGGCGCGGGCGTATCCGGCCGCGGCGAAGCCGCCGCCCTGCTCATGGCGGGGCAAAACGACACGGATGGGGGAGCCGCACATAGCCTGGTGCAGCTCCATGGATGCGCCGCCTGGGTAGGCGAAGACAGTGTCGACATCTTCCCGCTCCAGGCACTGGACAACGATGTCGGCGCCGCGCATGGTCGTTGCGCCGGTTTGCGCGGCTTGCGAGTTGGTCTGCTGCTGTGTCATGGGTGTGTTTCCCGTTTGCTGAATTGCTGTTTTCCGTGTGTGTGACGAAAAAGGATCAAAGATACAAAAAAGCGCCATCGTCGACTAGGGCCCGGCGATGGCGCTGGGAAAAGGGCAGCGTCGTAAAAATGGTCCGTTGCCCCGCTACCCGGCGACCGTCGCCGGGCACCGTACACCAACAATCTAGGAAATCGACACCGCGAAGACCACCTCCGGATTGATTTCCCGGCGAATGCGTTCGACCACGCTTTTGGGGACGGGCCGGCTGGTCTTCAGCATGGCCACGGAGCGGTCCCGGGTCTGGTTGTGCGGGCAGCGCATGTCGTCGATGTTGATGTCCGCCTCCGCGCACGCCGCGGTGATCTTCGCCATGACGCCGGGTCGGTCCGGATAGATGGCGAAGAGGTTGTGGCCGCGCGGCTCGATGTAGAGGCGCTCAAAGTCGTTGATCCGAGAGAGAACGGGGATGCCTTCAGCCACGGTGCCGCGCAGGCTGACGCGCTTGATGGTTTTGTCCCCCTCGAACAGGTCGACGCTGATCGATTCGCCGAAGCGCTTTTCCGCGGCGGTCTCGCGAATCTGCAGGCTGACGCCCATTTCATCGAGGAAGGCTTGCGCCTCGTCAAAGTCCATGCCGCTCTCGAAGTCCGGGGAGATGCCGGCGACCACCGACGGCAGCAGCCAGCGCTCGAATTGCCCGAGTTCGCCGTAGAAACCGCATTCGAGGCGGGTGACGCTTTGGGTGCTGCCCAGGTACTGGCGGGCGATGTAGCCGACCTGGAAGGCGAGTTCCTGGAAGGTGCTGTCCAGCCCTTCGGGGACACCCTCGTTGATGACGAATTTGGTGACTCCGCGCTGGTCGTAGGCGATCAGCTGTTCGGCGGAGCGTGTGGCGGCATTGAGGTTGGCCTCGCGGGTGCTTGCACCGAGATGGGGGAGCATGATGTCGGCGATGTCGGCAATCGGTTTTTCGCCGGCCTCATCCGCGGGATAGACATCGTTGCAGAAGCCGATGTCCTTGGTTTTGCGGGCTTCGCGCAGGTCCTTTTCGTTGATGATGCCTGCACGCGCGCAGTTGACCAGGACGGCGCCGTCCTTCATGCATCCGAAGAGGTCGGCATTGATCATCTTCTTGGTCTCGTCGTTCTCCGGGATGTGGAGCGTGACGACGTCGGCCTGGGCGAAGACGTCCTCAATGGACATGAGCTGAACGCCGATCTCCTCGGCGCGGGCGGAGCTGATCAGCGGATCGTAGCCGATGATTGTGCATTCGAAGCCGGCCGCGCGCTTGGCGACGAGTTGCCCGATGTTGCCGAGGCCGACAATGCCGATGGTTTTGCCGGTGAGTTCGCGCCCCATGAGGCTCTTCTTTTCCCATTTGCCCGCGCGGGTGGTCTGGTCGCCCTTGATCACGTGGCGGTAGTGGGCCAGCACCAGGGCGAGGACTTCCTCGGCCACGGCGTTGGAGTTGGCGCCCGGGGTGTTCATGACGTCGACGTCCTTTTTGCGCGCGTGCTTGACGTCGATGGTGTTGTAGCCGGCGCCGGCTCGGACGATTAGCTTGAGCTTGGGGAAGGCGTCAATGACATCTTCGCTGATCTTGTTGCTGCGCACGATCAGCGCTTCGGTGTCGGGATGCTGCTTGATCAGCTCGTCCATGGAGGAATCGGCGTCCTGGACGACCGTGTAGTCGTGCTCTTCGAGCAATGCTTTCGCGGCGGGGTTCAGTTTTGTGGGAATCAGGACTTTCTTCATGGGAACACACTCTCTTTGTTGGTTTTGACGTAGTTGCGATTTTGCGCATGGTGACCGTTGGGAGGTCGGCGATTGTGAGCCCAATACTATTGCGGGTTTCGCGCGGAATGCAACTGCGGGATGATTTTGAGGGCGATGTCGCGGGAGAATTTGGGCAGCGTGATGCTCCCGCGGCCGGACGGATCGACGGTCAGCGGCCGGTGTCGGATGATGTCTCCCGAGCGTGTGTCCCAGATTTCCAGCTGGTAGGTTCCGGGTTCGAGACCGGTGTAGGGTACTGCGATGTTCTCGCGCACCTGCGGGGGGCGATTTTCCCGGTCCGAGTAGTAGTATTCCAGGTCGGCGATCCACGCCAGGAAGCGCTGCTCGCCGCGCAGGATATCGACAAGGAACGATCCGATGTGATGGCGTTCGGGCGGATCGAAGGACCTCCGGTCCTCGCCGCGGGAAAATCGGGCGAGAGACTTGGTGGAGCCGTAGAGCTTCTGCTCCTCCGTGAGTGCGAACCACCAGAAGAACGGCGCGACGGCCGCATCGCCGAAGAAGCCCGCCCAAACGCCGGCGTGAGCTTGCTTGATCAGGGTTTGCATGGAGTCGGCATGGGGCGAGCCGCCGAATTCGGTGACGATCAGGGGCTTGTTGAAGCGTTGCCCGAAGCGGGTTCCCTCGCGGAGCAGGGACAGGCATTGGGCGACGGCGTTGCGACGGTTCATGTAGTAGGCGTCGGTGGTCAGGACGTCGAGATTGTCGATGGCGGCAACGGGGGGATTGATCTGCTTGTAGCTGAGCATCCAGTGGGTGGTGACGATGTGGTCGTAGGGGTCCAGTTCCTTGACGGCGGCGGATGCGCGGCGATGCCACTGGGCCATGACGGGTTGTTTGTAGAACTCGTGCTTGTCGCCGGTCAGGTCGATTTCGGTGAACAGCTTCCACATCAGCAGGTTCGGGTGGTGCCCCCAGCGGGCGATGGTGTAGCGGGCGAAGCGCTTGAAAGCCTGAAATGCGCGCTCGTCGTCGAAGAATTCGGTGGCGCTGTCCAGGAAACCGCCGTTTTTGCTGTTGTAGGGGTTGCGGTCCCATTCCGCATCCATGAATTCGCTGAATTTGCCGTGGTTGTTGAAGACCAGGACGATATGGATGTCGTTTCCCGCAGCCCACTGGAAGATGCGGTCGAGCATCCAGGCGCGGTACTGGTTCATCCAGCCGACCCCGTGATTGCCGATGTCGTCGGGAATCCATTCCAGGGCGAGCCACCAGGAACTCATCCAAACTTCGACGACGTTGATGCCCTTGCGCCGATACGTGGGAAACAGGCGCCGATAGAGATGCAGCCCCTCATCCTCCCACTGCGAAAAGGGGACGTTGTGCCGATAGCGCTCGTCGTTCGGCGAGCGCACGTTCATGCCGACGCCCCAAAAATGCTCGCCCGAATCATAGGCCAGGAAGCGGCTGTCCTCGGGATCGACGCGCACGAATCCGCGGGCATCATCGGGAGGCTCGCCGACGTCGAACTCGAGGGTGCGCGCCGGGGAGGTTCCGGCGGCGGTGCGGACCGTGATTTTTATGGTATGTCTGCCGGCCATCCGCGGCGTGTAGCGTACCCGGAACTCGGGTCGGCCTTCGGGGCGGAGCAGATGCCGCACGGCGATCGCCTTGGGATCGCGGAAGCTGAAGTCGGCGTAGTGAAAACCGTCCAGCGTTTCGGTTTTTCCGTCGGGGCGCTCGACGAGGGCGCGGACAAGAATTTGCTCCGTGTCGAAGGGGTTGGTGTGGAGGGCTTCCACCCGCATTCGCAGTTCGAGGGGCTGCAGTGCGCGGGGATCGCGCGGCCACCAGCGGATGTTCTTCGGCGGAGAGGGGGGCGCGGGATCGGCGTCGACGCGCCGGATGCGCATGTCCAGCAGAAGAAGATCGGCGGTGAGGTCGCTTGGTTGTCGGCTGCGGTCCGGCGCGGCGGCGAGCGGGGCGGGCGCATCCGTGCCTGGGAGTTCGAGGGCGAGCCCGACTTCGATGGCGTGCCGGGGGGTGAGCTGATTCCAGCGGCGGCCGTGCCCGACCGGCGACCAGGCTTGCTCGGCGGCCGGTCCGCGCAGCGGCACCGACAGGCGAACGCGACCGCGACCGTGCGTTTGTGCCGGATTCACCAGGCGCACCTGCCACCAGAGAAAATCCCAGTCGCGGACAAACAGCTTTAGGACCGCGGCATCGGGGAGCGAATCGGGAATGTAAAGGCGGAGGTCCAGGCGCCGGGCGGCCGGATCGAACCCCTCGACCTTGTGGAACACTTCGGTTTCCCGCGCCGCCGCAGGCACAACGATCCCCGTTTGCGGTTTCTCTCCCGCTGCTGTGCGCGTTTCGACGTCGCGCAAGATTGCCTGACCGTCCGCATCATAGCTCCGGTATCGCCACTGTTCCGATGCTGTTTCCGAATCGACAAGCGAAACCGGCGCCGCAGCCGCCGCAAGGGCGGTGCTCGAACACAGAAACACCAGCAGCACCGCCGCGCCGGAGAAAAGAAGTGTAAAGAGTGGTCGTGTCATATGCTGTATAAACGGTTTCGCGGGGGCGGGTATTGGCTTCATAACTCAGTACTGCAGGCATCCCTGCCTGTAGCGGAAGGCGCAAGTCAAGGATTGAAGACATGAATTTGACTGCCGGGGATCCGTTGAACCCTGGGGCGGTTGCCGAGTCGATGTCGAAGGCTACAGTAACCGAACTCAATCGGACGGGTAGTACAACAAGGTTATGGAATGACGCTGAACAGTCGCATTAAACCGCTCCTCGGCCTGGCCGTTTTCTTTGTCGTGGTGTTCCTGCTGGGACGCTACACCGCGCAGCATGACGTGACGCGCTCGCCGTACTACCTGCGCTTCGAGGTGTTCGGCACCTTCGGGGAAATGATCCTGTATCACGAACAGGATGAGGCGCAAACCGCGGCAAGGCAAATCCTGGAGCGGCTGCAGGACCTCCACAATCGGTTCAACACGTTCGACTCCGAAAGCGAGTTGTCGCGCTTGAATGCACGCGCGCACGATGCGCCGGTTCGATGCAGCGAACCGTTGTGGGAAATTTTGCAGCACGCCCGGCGCGGCCATGCCCTGAGCAAAGGAGCATTTGACGTCACCGTCGCACCGCTCATGGAATTGTGGGGGTTCCGCGGCAAGCGGACAGAGTGGCCGGAAGAGTCTGAGATCGCGGCAGTGCGCGGGGCGGTGGGGTTGGACGCGGTCCGCTTCAATCCCTCCGAGCGCACGGTGCGCTTCACGCATCCGCAAACCCGCATCGACCTCGGCGGGATCGCCAAGGGGTACGCCTTGGATCGAGTCATCGAGATTCTGGAGGAACACAAGCTCGACAGAGGCTTGATCAATCTCGGCGGCAACATCCGAGCATTGGAACCGGCCGGCAGCAATCAGAGCGCCTTCCGCATCGGCGTGCGCAATCCCCTGAAGCCCAACGCTGTTCTCGGACGCGTGGCCCTTCGAGACACCTGCGTGTCAACCAGCGGAGGATATGAAAAATTTCGCGTGCTCGACGGCAAAACGATCTCGCACGTTGTCGATCCGCGCACCGGCCGGCCCGTGCAAACACGTGTCGGCGCCACGGTCGTCACGCCGCGCGGGGTGGATTCGGACATGTTCAGCACCGCGGTCCTGGTCGGCGGCGAGGACGTGGCGCGCGCCCTGACGTCCGCGGTTTCGGACACCCGCATTCTCATTACCGAGGCGGATGACGACCGGGAACCTCGCCACATTGAAATTGCTTGGGAGTGGGCTTCCGACACTCCTCCGAACTGGATTCAGAAAACGTGGCGGACGCTGCGGAGCCTGTGGTGAGTCGGCAACGGCAGGGAACTCCTCCTCTTGGAAAGTAAAATGCTTTTAGGGTTCAGATCGTGCAGGAACGAATGACCCGCGCGGGACGCGTTGGAGAGGGCGAGACTCTGTCGAGCCCCGCCCGTCTCGCATGGAGGCGCGGGTTGCCTGCATCGAAGAACGCCTCGCCTTCGGGGGGACGACACGGAGCGCGGCGGCCGCGCCCGCTGCTTGGTAGGTGTCGACGCCCCGACGGCCAGTGGGAAACGAGGCGCGGTGCTCTCATCACCTTCGGGTGACACCCGGGGTTCCAGTGTCAGCAACCCCGGCTCGACGGAGTCTCGCCCATCAGGGGGGGAGGGGCGGGGTCTCGCCCTCCCCCCTTCAGAAAGGAAGTGGTTTGGCAGCAACGGACCGCCCGCTTGACTCGGGCGGGTCGTGCGGTACATTCCTCATTTTTCGAACAACCGAAACCAGCGTTTTCTTGCCGCACGGGCGGCACGGAGACGCATACAGATGATCAGAGGTTCATGGTGAAGTTCAAGAGACCATTGATGGTTGGGGTTGCGCTGGTGGTCGTCGTCCTGATTTTGGGGGGGATTTGGTACGGGATCGCCGGTCGGGCCGTGGCCTGGGGGACGGGTTTGGTGATGCGTTCGCTGCAGGGAGCGTCGCTCAGCAATGGGATCAAGGTGACCTCCGCCTCCTGCGCGGACACCTCCGTGAGCGGTCCGCTGACCGCCAAGTGGCACGATTTTCAAATGGCGATGGAGATGACTGCGGAAAACCCTGCGCTCGGCGAGCGCCGCTGGCGTATCGACGCGGAAACTGCGAAGCTGAAGTGGCGCGGGATGTTCTCGGGAACGCTTGGCTGCGAACTCCGCAATGTTTCGGTCGAACCAGTTCGGGAGGCAACCATGCGCTCGGCCACCCGCCGCGGACGGCCCGTGAACATTTCGGACCTGAGACTGCATTTTGAGCGCGTTGCGACCACCAAGCAAATTCACGCGATGTCGCCGGTGGCGTTCAAGTCGGCCATCGGCGACTTCGCCCGTGACATCAAGCGATGGGCGGCCGGCGAGAGCGCGGACAACCCCATCAAGCTGGCCGGCACCCTGCACTTTCGCATCGACCAACAACCTGTGGACCTGGCGCTGCGCACGCGCCGCCAAAACGGCCAAACGCTGCTGGTCAGCGACCCGACGGACATTCAGGCCGCCGCGGATGCCTTCGGCGATCCGCTGACGGAGGCGGAGGCCGAGATCAGCGCTCGTTATCCTCTGCGAATCCCCGATCTGCTGGTCGCGAAAACCACGGCGGAACAGACCGCCCGAAGAACGTTCCCCGCAGATTCCGCAAAACGCGACGCCTACCGCCATGTCACCTGGAGCTGGCTGCTCTGCGACCGCTTCGGGGCGGAGTTCGCCCGGGAAATCACGAGTGCGCACGAGGAAGGATCGGACAATACCGCACAGGAAAGCGAACGCGACCTGGTCAACAACCGCCTGGGCAGAAGCTACTGGGAACAAAACGTCCCCTTCAAGGCTCTCAGACAAAAAGTCGAAACCGATCCCGACATCGCCCTGCGCGGCGAGTGATCCGGGCCACCCCACCATTAACGGAACAACCCGAGGAATCATCATGCATTGCACCGCACGCCGCCAATCTGCGTTCACTCTGATTGAAGTTCTGGCCGTCATCGCCATCGTGGTCATCGTGGCCGGCATCGTCATCGGCGGCGCAGGCGCCGCAAACCGCAAGGCGGCCGAAGCCAAGGCGCGCAGCGAGATTTCCAAATTCGAGATCGCCGTCCAACAGTACAAACGCGACCATGGATACCTGCCGTCGGATGACTTCGACTCCGTGACCGACGACCATGAAATAACACGAAGCTTTCTCGTATCTTCCGATGGAGAAGAACGGTACCTGAAACTGAATCTGGACGAGCTGCGCTTCAGCGGAAATTACTGGAGAGACCCCTTCGGGCAACCCTATCGGTATGAAATGCCGGGCAGCAAGAACCCCGAATCCTACGATGTGTGGTCGTTGGGTGCCGACGGTGACGACGACACGGCCGACGACATCGGCAACTTCAGCGCCGACGAGTAACGCGAGTGGCGCGGGCGATGTCCCGACTTTTCACGGATTCAGGCCTACTTCAACCCTTTCGTATTGGCGGTTTCATGAACATCCTCTTCATCGGCGACGTGGTCGGCAAAGGCGGCCGCCGGGCAGTGGTTGATCTCGCACCCGCGCTGCGGCGGGAGTTTTCGTGCGACTTGGTGGTGGCCAACGGCGAGAACGTGGCGGGCGGCGGCGGGTTGACTCGCAAGTGCGTCAACGCTCTTCTCGAGGGGCGCGTGGATGTGATCACCGCCGGTGACCATGTCTGGGACCAGAAGGACTTCGTCAACGAAATCCGTCTGTGTCCCGAGGTGCTGCGCCCAGCCAACGTCTGTCCCGACCAGCCAGGTAGGGGATATGCGGTTTTCGACGCCGCCGACGGCACCCGTGTAGGCGTTGCGCAGTTGCTCGGGCGAACCTTCGTCGCGATGTCCTCGGATTGTCCGTTCCGGGCCGCCGACCGCATCATTGCAGAGTTCGCGGAGCAGGGGGTCAAGGTGATTCTGGTCGATTTTCATGCCGAGGCGACCAGCGAAGCCATCGCCATGGGACGCTATCTGGACGGACGGGTTTCCGCCTGCCTGGGCACGCACACGCATGTGCCCACGGCCGACGAGGCCATTCTGCCGCAGGGAACCGCCTATCAAACCGATGTGGGCATGGTCGGCGCGCGCGATTCGGTGCTCGGACGAAAAACATCGGCGGTGCTGCATCGCTTCTCGACCGGCATGCCCGCCCGCTTCTCCGTGGTCGAACACGGCATCCGCATGAACGCAACCCTGGTGAACGTCAACCCCGAAACCGGACGAGCCCTCCGCATCGAACGAATCATGAGGGACTTTGATTGAACTCCGAACGGCATTCATGGTGGGTGGGTGTGTGAGTGTGTGAGTGTCCGTGTGTTTTTGTGTGTGTTGTCTATGTCCGTGTGCATATATAAATGTGTGTAGCATTGTTCTGTTCATGAGAAGGAGAGCTTGGTCCAATGTCCAGTAGTCATCACCGTCCCCATGTTCCGCAGGCGTACTTTCAGACTCATCGATCAATTGCACTGCGCTATACAGCGGGCATCGTGGTCGCCCTCGTTCTGGCGCTTGCCTCCCTGGTCTTCCAAACTCAGCTGATCGATGGATTGAGCCTGCTCGGCGTGCCTTTTGTCGCCCCCTGGGTTCCACTGGTGCTGCTGGTGGTCTGCATCGCCCTGATCGTGGCCGTCTACCGCAACTGGCAGGATGCCCTGGTTCGCCGCAGGCGGCTGGAAAGCATTTTCTCGAGCTTGGGCCCCCAAGTTCTTTTGGTTGTCGCTCCCGAGCGAACCGTGACCCTGTGCAATCCGATGGTCGAGAAGGTGTTCGGATACGGCAGCAACGAAATTGTCGGAATGTCGACCGAGCGCCTCTATTCGGACCGGCGCGTCCAGGGAGTCAAGGGTGAAATCTCTCAGCAGATCGACCAATGGGGATTCCACCTGGGGCGGGCGAAAGGCTGGCGCAAGGACGGCACGGAACTCGATTTGGAAATCGTCACCACCGATCTCAAGGGAGAGCCGGGAGCGGTCCTGATCATCCGCGACATCACCAAGGAAAAGCGGATGGAGGAAGAGACTCAGCAAGCGCGGGAGCAGCTTGTCGCCACCAATCGGCAACTCGAGGAGTCCATCCGACGGGCCAATACGCTGGCCGCGCGCGCCGAGTACGCCAGCAAGGCCAAAAGTCAGTTTCTGGCGAACATGAGCCACGAAATGCGCACCCCCATGAACGGCATCATCGGCATGAACGAGTTGCTGCAGTCGAGCGAACTAAGCGACGAGCAGCGCGGCTATGCCGAGGCTATCCACTCCAGTTCGAAGGCCCTGCTCGAGCTGATCAACGACATTCTTGATCTTTCTAAAATTGAGGCGGGGAAGCGAGAATTTGAGAACGTGCCGTTCAATTTTCGGGACATCTTCAAGGATGTTCACGATATGCTGCGCCTGCGGGCCGCGCAAAAAACTGTGGACTTGGCGTTCACGGTGCAGGAGGAGGTGCCCTGCACGGTGGCCGGCGATCCGGCCGGCGTGCGTCAGATTCTCGCCAACCTGGTCAGCAATGCCGTGAAGTTCACCGACGAGGGCGCCGTCACAGTCAGCGCCCGCGTGGCGGAAGACCGGGGGAATACCCTGCTGATTCGCTGCGAGGTGACCGATACCGGTATCGGCATCCCGAACGAGGCGCGCGCAAAGCTGTTTCAGGAGTTTTCCCAGATCGACAACTCGCTTTCGCGCAAGCATGGCGGCACCGGGCTCGGATTGGCAATTTCGCGCCGGCTGGCCGAGGGAATGGGGGGCGTCGTCGACATGGTCAGCGGGGAAGGCAAGGGCTCGACATTCTGGTTCGACATCCCCTTCGAACGAATCGAACCCGCAACCGTGGAAGGCAAACCCAACGCCACAGCCCAACCCGCTCCGAAGACCGCTCGAATCGACGCCGAAGTCGCACCCGAGAATGCCGACGCTGAGGCCGATCCGAGAATCCTGCTGGCCGAGGACAATCCCGTCAACCAGAAGGTCGCCACTGCGATGCTCGCAAAGATGGGATACGCCGTCGACGCCGTCGCTTCCGGAAAGCAGGCCATTGACGCCCTCCAGCAAAGGCACTACGACCTGCTCCTCCTGGATGTCCAAATGCCCGAAATGGACGGATTCGAAGTAACCGACATCATCCGCAATCACAACCCCGAAGGTATTAATCCCAAAATGCCCATCGTCGCCATGACCGCCCACGCCTTGGACAAAGATCGCGAAAAATGCCTGAACGCGGGCATGGACGACTACCTCTCCAAACCGGTCAGTAGCGCCAGGCTGAAGGAAAAAGTCCGGACGTATCTGTGAATCCGAGGCGAAGTCGCTCACACCATCACCGCAGAATGCGGTTCTCCGGCGTGACCAATCGTTTCGGACCGCTGCCGGCGGTCGCCAGCGAACATATGCGCCGGCATCCGGGCCGCCGTCGCGTTCCGCCGAAGACTCCGGTGTTCATCTGCCATTTCCATTTTCTGCGCGATCTGGCCAAAACTCTCATGACCGCCGACTACGCGAAAATCCGAGACCACCTCGCCCGCGCCGACCTCAGCCTTTTGGCTAAGGGAGTCAGAAAATACCAATTTGCCATCACCCATCCCGGATTTGGGCATCTTTGACCGCGCCTCAATCGCAAAATCATCAACGTAGCTCAGCTACGCCTGTGGTTTTGCTCAATCGTTACGGCCAAATCCGGTCCAAATCGGCAGAACAGTGGATCACGAGAGCAAACGAAACTCAGTTTTCGGGTTGAATGGACCGTGCCGCCAAAATGGCTGAGTTGCTCGATGCTCTCGAAATCCCCGCCAAAGGTTAGCCCAGGGTTAGCCCAGGCAATTCGACACCCCCAAAAAGAAACTATTGCGCCAAAATTCAGTTGGATTAGGTAGTTGCCACGGACCTGCTGAACAGCTTGGCGACCAACCGGGGCAGTTTTTTGAGTCGCTCGAG
>CAZSBQ010000028.1:0-24900 GCA_964604795.1 uncultured Victivallales bacterium
GGTATGTGGGTGTGGGTGGGTGTGATCCTGATCACTGATTACTGATCACTGGTCACTGGCGTGTGGGAGGGGGTGTGGATAATCAGCACGGGAGGGAGTTTCAGGGGTGAAAAAAGCGGTTGACGCTTGCGGCGACGCTGTGGGTGGACGAGTGATGCACGTCTCCGTCAACCCATGGCGTCGCCGTTGTCGTCCATCCCGCCTTGATCCGGCATGTCAGGCTTTGACGGGACCTTTGAGGCCGAGGGAGGGTTTCAGGTGTCAGGCAGTACTACAGGCATCTCTGCCTGTAGGCCGCGCATCGTCACGAACAGGCAGGGATGCCTGTTTTACTTTATTCTGCCCGCCGCGAATCCACATGCTCCAAAACCGAACGGGCGAAAACACGGAAATCATGCAAATGGCGGGTGGCGATGGCGTGGACGATCCCCCAGTCGATTTTTTGGTAGGCATGAACAGCGGTGTTGCGGAACCCCACGGCGCGAGCCAGGTTGTCGGCGTTTTCAGGTTGGAGCACTCCCCTCTCCGCAAGCACGCGGAATACCCCGGCCATGCTTGCGGGCACGGGAAGGTTGAGGCCGCCCACAAGTTGCAGACCAATATCAACGCATAGTTGTACAGCGCGCTCGAGGTTCAGCACGATGATATCCTGTAGATCGACGTCGTCAAGCAGTTCGGTCAAGTCGTCGGGGGTCTTCGCCTCCACCCGCTCGACACAGCGTCGCAGGCTTTCCAGTTTGTTCAGCACAGTGTCACTGTCCATGAGCGAAGGCCTCCACGCGTTTGCGAAGTTCGCGTCGATAGTAGGGCATGAAATCATCCTGCGCATAGACCATGCGCTGCAGCAGGCGGACGTAGCTTTCGGGGTCGTTTTTGACGAGGACTTCGCCGTTGCACAGAATCTGTTGGAGGAGCACACCGTTGGCCGCCGCAAGATCGACGAGATCGACTGCTTGGCCCAAGCGATCCTGGAGCCGCGCCATGAGTTCGAGCCGTTCCTCGACGGTCAGCGGATGGTTGTAGAGCACCGCCACATCAACATCGCTGTCGGGGCGCATGGTTCCAGACGCAGCCGAACCGTACAAAACGGCCACACGGAGGGCGCGGTCCTCTGCGAATTGGTCCCGCAGCCGACGGGCTATTTCGGTGCTGTTGTTCATTGGGTGTTCGATGCTTGATTTTTCCAGTCGCAAACAATGGGGGGGAACAGAAATGCTCATTTTGGACTAACGCATAGCCTATACGAAGTCTGCGGGGATGCAAGTCACCGCAGCACAACTCCAGGGAGACCGGATGCGTGGAACGTGTGTGGGTGTGGGGGCTATGTCCACAGAATTTGGTTGGATTGCTTACGTACTGCGGCCATCCTGGGTGCGGAGAACTTCACAACAGGCAGGGATGCCCGTTGATACTAAATCCATTGCCAACTCAACTGACCGGATCCAACCAAATTCTGTGGACATAGTGTGTGGGGGGTAGTCAGCACGGGGGAAGGCTTCAGTGTTCAGGTGTCACGTGTCACGTGTCAATTTCGGCAGCAGCCGGTAGCTGCCGAAATTTTTCTCTGAAACATCTCACCCCCGGAAGTGCCGGTGGGGGGAGGGGGCTTGTCGGGTCCGTAAGCCGAGAATCTGCGCTCCACCGACGCAAGGTCGGCGGGGGCGTTTTGAGCTCGAAGCTATGCCCGCATCCATTTCAGAATTCCGGTTCGGAGTCGTCGTCCTGGCTCGTTTCGCGTTCTTCGCCGCCTTTGGCGCCGGCCGTCTCGGCGCGCAGCTCATCGCGAATGTTGGCGGCTTCCTCGTAGCGTTCCTCGCTGATGGCCTTTTCCAGTTCGGCGCGCAGCCGGTCGGCATGGTTGAGCGGCACGGGCGTATTGCCCTCTTCGTCGGGTTCCTCGTTGGAGTCCATGACCACACCCGCCTCGGCCATGACCGATTCGGCCACCAGGATGGGGGCGTGACAGCGCAGGGCGAGGGCGACGGCGTCGCTGGGGCGGGAGTCAATGTCGAGCGTGCGCCCCTCGAAGGTCACAGCCAGATTGCCGTAGAACGTGCCGTCGCGAAGTTCGCGCACTTCGACATGGTCCAGCCGCCCCTCCAGGGCGTCCAGCAGATTCTTGATCAAGTCATGAGTCATGGGGCGCGGAATGTCGACCTTGTTGATGAACAGGGCGATGGACTGCGCCTCGGGAAGGCCGACAAAAATGGGGAGTGTCCGGTTGTCCGCATCGCCCTTTAACATAAGCACGAATCCAATATTGGACATCGACAGACTGTCTAGTTTCACAGGTATCATGAATCGTAGTCTCCGTGTTGGGAGGATTCGGTGGTTGCAGCGGGCCGTGAAAAATTCGCTTTCGGGGTGCGGACCGACACCGAATCCGCTGGCGCTTGCGGGTTCACTGATTACTGTACACCAATCTCGGTGAAATTGTTCCGACACACATAAAATAATAGAACGGTCGTGGAATCGTCCGTCTCCGCCGCCGACCTGTTGCCGATCTTTGGCAACCTGGATCAGTGATACCATGGCCACATCACAGTGATACATGTTCCCGAAAAAAATGCCGATGGCGCGGGGCGCATTCTGATACTGGGCCTGGGCGCCAGCGGATTTGGCGCCGCCGAGCTGGCATTGCGCGACGGACTCGATGTCTGGGTTGCGGACACTTGCGCCGGAAACGCTCAGCAGGAACGCGCAGATATTTTGTCCGGGCGCGGGGCCACGGTCCTGCTGGACTGGACTCCTGCGATGTCCGCACCGCCCGCGGCACAGATTGTCATCAGCCCCGGAATTTCCCCGAACAGCCCGCTGGGACGGCTTGCCGAGGCGGCGGATTGCCCGGTCCTGAGCGAGCTTGAGTGGGGGTATCGGCACTGCCAATGCCCCATCCTGGCCGTCACGGGCACCAACGGCAAAACCACAACCGTGGAGATGACCGCCCACTGCCTGACTCAAGCAGGCTGGACCGCGCCCGTGGCGGGCAACATTGGCATCCCCCTGTCCCAAGCGGCCCGCAAATCCGCGGCTGCC
The DNA here is from genome assembly GCA_964604795.1 of uncultured Victivallales bacterium. Classification (GTDB taxonomy): domain Bacteria; phylum Verrucomicrobiota; class Lentisphaeria; order Oligosphaerales; family CAZSBQ01; genus CAZSBQ01. The sequence continues at coordinate 3,037 of CAZSBQ010000028.1, forward strand.
GCCTGCCTGGTTGTCGAGGTCAGTTCCTACCAACTGGAGCGGGTCGACCGCTTCCGTCCCCTGGCTTCGGCATTCCTCAATCTCTCGGCCGACCACCTGGACCGGTATCCCACGATTGCGGAGTACGCGAGCGCAAAGAGCCGCCTGCTGCAGCAGTCCGACGGAGCCCGCGCGGTGGTGATTCGGCAGGATTTGCAGTCCAACCCCTGGGTCGCGCCGCATCTGGTGCCGCTCTCCGAGCGGCTGATCACGTTCAGCACCACCGATGCCGGCGCCTCGCTGTTTCTGAACCACGGGCAGATTTTTCGGCGGTCCCCGGAGGACGGGCAAGCGCCGACAGCCCTGCTGTCTGTGGATGCCCTGCGGGCGGCAGGCAGACACAACACCGAAAATGCGATGGCCGCCCTGGCGCTCTGCGAGGCTGCGGGGTTGCCGAGTGCGGAGGCCGCGCGCCACCTGCAAACCTATGTGCCAAGCGCTCATCGGATGGAGGTCGTGAGCGCCGGCAACGGCATCCGCGTGATCAACGACAGCAAGTCCACCAATCCGGACTCCCTGGCGCGCGCACTCGAGGCCGTGGGGGAATCCGCCTCGCCCCGCATTCTGCTGATTGCGGGCGGATTGGACAAAAACCTCGACTTTTCGCCCCTCTCCGAACTTGTGCGGACAACGGTGCGGCAGGCGTTCCTAATCGGCGCCGCACGCCACCGGCTGGCGCAACTTTGGCGGGGAACTGTTTCCTGCAGCTGTTGTCAGTCAATGGAGAGTGCGGTCAACGCTGCCCTTGATGTTTCGCGTTCAGGAGATACTGTGCTGCTGTCGCCTGGTTGCGCAAGCCAGGACATGTTTGCAAATTACGCGGAGCGCGGTACAGTATTTTCCGATTTTGCACGAAGGAGACTTTCAGAATGAAACAAATGACCGAATCCACCCAGAAGACCCGTCCTGTTCCAAGTGTTTGGCTGTTGCTGAGCGCGTGTGCCTCCGTCCTTTTCCTGGCTGGTTGTTCCGGCTTCATGGGGCCCGACGCACGCATGGGACGGCCGGACCCGCATCTGCTTTCCTCCCGCGGGGGACAACTCCCGCAACCCGAAACTCTCGGCGCCGAAGAGCCGACGCCCACGGATTCACGCTCCTACTCTTCGCCGGCGCCGCTCGACCCCGTCCGGCCACCCACATCCTCCGGAACAGAGAATCCCTACGTAACCAGTATCGACCCCTTAGACGAGGATGTTGACTCTTCTCCGGACATGGACCAGCAATTTGACGACTCTCCTCCGATCCGCGGCGCCGATGCGGACGAGGACATGCTGCCCAGCACGCCGGAGACCTCCCCCGCCCTGAGTCATCGTGTTAAAAAAGGCGAGTCGCTGTGGGTCATCAGCCGCAAGTACGACGTCTCCGTTGACGAACTGGCCTCCTACAACGACATGGCCAAGGACGATGTTTTGCGCGCCGGCGCTGTTCTCGACATTCCGCCGGGGGGCACCCCTCCCGACGACGAACAGGAAGCGGCACAGTCCACTGAAGGCGAAGATCGCGGCGCCGAAAGACCGACCCCCGACACCGGCGCGTCCGCCGCAACACCCGCCGGCGAAGAGGAAATTCCCGAGGATGGAAAATACATCGTCCAGAGCGGCGACAGTCTGTGGAAAATTTCCCGTCGCTTCGGAGTCAGCATCGATGATTTGCGCGAGTGGAACGACTTGCACTCGGATGTCCTTCAGATTGGGCGAGTGATTCTACTGCGTCCTGATGCGAATCAGACCGACACCGACACGGATAACACCATGCGCCCACCGCGGGGCCGCGACGAAGACCGCGCTTGGGACGAATTCGACTCGACGAGGGAGCAGGACGAAGACGAGCCGGCGGAAACCGCCAACCAAGGCTGGGCCGACGATGCGGAGGACGACGCCGGAATGAACGATTTTGACGGCGGCGACTTCCCACAGACACTGGACCATACCGTCAGCCGCACCGACACCCTGCAGAATATTGCCGACATGTACGAAACCTCAGTGGATGCCATCAAGCAGGCCAACCCGGGAGTGCAGGACGATGACGACCTGGAATACGGCATGGAATTGGTTATCCCGTTTGAATAATTGCTGAAATCCCCCGCCAAGGAGAAGGATGACAAATAATACCGCGACCGCCGCTGTCACTCTCGACATGGATGCGCTGGGAAGTCAGTGCGTCGAGATTTGCGAAGAGCGCAAAGCCGAGGACATACGACTGTATGACGTATCCGAAACCTCCCTGCTTGCGGATTACTTCCTGATCTGCACCGGCAAAACCGATCCTCATATCCGCGCCATCCGCGATCACCTGCAGGTCGATCTGCGTGAAAACGGCATAAAGCCGGTGCGCGTGGAGGGCACCCCCGCCAGTCACTGGACGATTCTGGATTTCGGCACTCTGCTGGTGCACATTCTCAATCCTGAAATGCGGGAATACTATCTGCTGGAGGAACTCTGGGACAAGGCTCGAATCGTCTACCCCAAAGACAGCGAGGAATGAACTCCAAGAGTGCGCCTGAATCCGTGAAAAATCCGCCGCCGTGCTGTCGTCTCCTTTTCTGTGCAACGCTCGGTCGTCCGGGGGGCGCGCTGAGGATGGTGGTCGCGGTCTGCGCCGCCCTGCTTGCGGCCGGGCACTGTTCGGCCGAGTCGTCCGAGTCTCCGCCTCCCGCGCCGAAAACACTCCGGGTGATGTTTTTCAACACGGAGAACTATCGCCCGAGTCCGGATGGGCGATTCAAGTCCCGGGACTCTCTGCAAGCCGTCGCCGACACGATTGTTCACCTGAACCCGGATATCGCCGTTCTGGCCGAGATCGCCGATCAGGACGCCCTGAAGGACCTGCTTCGGAGAATGGGTTCGGAATCCGCCGCCCGCTATCCGTACGCTCACGTGGTCAACGCCGCCGACTCCTTCCGCAAGCTGGTCATGCTGGCGCGTTTTCATCCCGTTGAGGAAAAGCACGACACCTCCACCACCTACACCATCAAGGACAACCGCGTGCCGGTTCGCCGGGGCTTCGCGCACGGTGTTTTCGAATGGGCCAACGGCTATCGGCTGCACGTCATCGGCGCGCACCTGAAAAGCAAGGTGTATCATCACCTGGGGCAAACCGACATGCGCCGCTACGAAGCCCGCAGGCTGCGCTACCGGGTGAACGACATCATCGAGGACAACCCCGAAGCGAACGTCCTGATCCTCGGCGACATGAACGACTCGCCGCAGTCCTCGCCCATCAAAAGCATCATCTATCGCCGCTTCGGCACCGAGAAGGAACTCTTCGATCTGCGGCCCGCGGATACTCGTCGAATGCTGTGGACTCACTACTGGGACAAGGAGGACACGTACACGCGCATCGACTACGCCTTCGCCACCTATCACCTCCTGCCCGAAATCCACTTCGACGACACGGTCGTGGCCGCACTGTCCTACTGGCGGACCGCATCCGACCACCGCCCCCTGCTCGTCGTCATCGCGCCGCAAAACGCCGAGCCCGCCCGCAAAATCATGGACATGTTCCACCGCAATTTCCGCAGCCACCCCTTCAAGGAACACCGCAGCCAAGACGGGCGCATCGCCCCCCAGGCGCGATGAATGCGCTGTTTGATTTGACGGAAATGGCTGCGCAAAACAGTTGAAACGGAGGTGAATTACGGGCGCGCTGGTCGTATTGTGCCGTCTCACGGGATGGAGGTTGTCTCATCAGGGTGGCGTTGAAGTCCTCGAATGGGACGGTATTCGTGCTTCACTCGGGGGCGCCGTATTGACTGTCTCCGAGAGTTCAAGGCACGGAGGGCGGGCGTTCGGCGGCGGGAGATTTGGGGAGCGGGTCGAGCACCGCCTCAAGCGCGTCGGCAACGCGCTGGACCGCAAACTGACCCCGCAGCGCCTGTTGAAACCCTTGCCGGATTTCTTCCCGCTTCTGCCGCAGCAGCCGCTGCCGAATGCGGGAAGCAGCCTGCTCCAGTGGGGTGAGGACGGATTCGCGTCTGCTCGTCAGTCGGAGGATGGCAAAGCCCTTGTCGATCTCCACCACTTCGCTGACCTGGCCCGGCTCATCCAGGGCAAAGCCGGCCCTCATGATCGCCTCTTCCCAGCGGGACGGAGGGCCGCCGACCGCATGCCAGCCGATGTCGCCGCCCTTGTATCGGGTGACTTGATCCTCGGAACAGGTCACGGCGAGGCTGCCGAACCCATCCTCGACGGGAATTTCATCCGCCAGCTCCACGGCTTTTTCACGCGCCGTCTCAATGCGTTGCCGCGCCTCTTGAACCCGGCGGTCGTCGGCACGTTGTCGGTCCACGGGCACGTGGATCACGGCAAAGCGCCGCCGGGCCGGGCGGACGAATTCTTCCGCATGCTCCTGGTAATAGTCTTCCACCTCCTCATCGGAAACGACGACGGCGTCCAATTTCGGAGAAAGCACACGTTTGTTGACCATGCCGATGAGAAGATTCTCGCAGGATCGACGGTACTTCGCCGTCTCGTCATAGTGCATTTCCCGGGCCTTTGCCAGCCGGAGTTCCCGGTCGATCAGACGGTCGAGAACCTGCCCGGGATCGAGGGTTTTTAGATGCTCGGCGCGTTGCAGCTCCGCCCGCAAATCCGCGACGGTGATCGTCCGTTCCCCGACACGCGCCAGCACCGCCGGCGAATCGGGGGGCGGCGGTGCGGAGGGATCCCGGCACCAAAAAACGGCGGCCAGTGATGTCAGCATCAAGACAGCGACAAGGCCCGAAAACAACTTCGAATGCTTCATTGCAAACCCCGAAAACTGCATGATTCCCTACTCAAACACCAAAAAATTCGCCGGTCACGGACAAAAAACTTGACTTTCAAGCGATTCTTCTGTATTTTAAGGTTCGATGGAGGATATTACAAGCGAACTTGGGTATGTAATCCCTACTCCGTCGCTGAAGCTGTTGATTTCTTTGTGTTGCCGACTGGACAAGGTTGTCTTAACATTCAGCATGGAGTGGTTCCGACATGGAGTGTTCGACCATTCGCAATCGGTGTCCGCACGCGTGGCTTGGTTCTGACGGCAGTTGCGCGGCATGCGCCCCCGCGTCCGCAGTTGCCTCGCTCCGTCGCAGACTTCTTACGGCCGTTTCTGCCCTTCTTCTGACGACGGCTGCAATTCTCGCCTCCTCATCGTCGCACGCCGACGTGATATTCCGCATTGTAACGCCGGATGGCGACACCAGCGCTGAGATTATGCAGGGACAAACGCTGGAAGTCGTCAGCGAAGTCGCGGCCAATGCCCCCGGCGACACGGTGGGTGCCGTGGTCTGCAATATCGAGAGTCCGGCTGGTTGGGAGATACTCGACCGCAGGTACGAGGAATACGGCTGGTTCCAGGACGACGGCGCCTGGGACCACAGTGTGCCGTCGGCACCGGGAGATCCCGCCATCCCCGGTGTGCCGGGAAACGATCCATGGCCGGACACCACTGCGGCGGATTTCCGCTTCGAGACGATTCGTGCGAACTTCGCGAATCTCCCTGCCGGCGTTCACATCCTCGAAACCATCCAAATAGCGGTGCCCGCCGACACCTTGCCCGGCTTCTACTCTTTCGGCTTCGGCTATCTCGAAGCCTCCGACATCGACGGCAGTCTTGATCTGGTCGAGACAGCCGACACCTTCACCCTCACTGTCATTCCCGTTCCCGAACCATCAACCGCGCTTCTTGTGCTGGCGACTACCAGCCTCCTGATGATCCCGGCACGCAAAGGACACCGTCGTCATCCCCCCATTTTCCACTGAGGAACCTACTCATGCGTATCCACAGCCATACCGAAGTGCCTCGATTCGAGACCCTCCCCCAGGTCTCCGCCTTCCTCTCAATCCTACTCTGCGCCTACACCTTCGGATGCCTGTCCACAGCAACGGCGGAACCGGTGCAGAAGCTCCGTCTCGAATCGGGCTGGAATGCCGTTTTTTTTCATGTAACACCGGAAAATCCCGAACCCGGCGCAGTCTTCGCCGACACCGCCGTCGATGTAGTGGCCACGTTTTTCCCCGCGGTGTCCACCGTCCAGTTCATTCAGGATCCCGCCGAGAAGCCGTGGCAGAAGGAGGGCTGGGCCGTGTGGTACGCGCCGGGACGACCCGAAGCGAGCCTCTCCAATCTCAACACTGTCCTGGGCGATCAACCCTACCTGATCCACACCACAACGGCAACGGACCTCGAGATCGCTGGCAAAATTGCCCAGCATGCCCCCCGCTGGTCACCCAACTCCTACAATCTCGTCGGTTTCCCACTTGACGACACAAACCCGCCGAGCTTCGCTGCGTTCTTCGACGGATCCGACGCTCACGATCTGGCCCGCATCTACCGCCTGCGGGACGGGATCTGGACCCGCGTGACCGATCCGGACACAACGGTTATGGCGTCGAACGAGGCCTTCTGGATCTACTGCCGCGGGCGCTCCGCCCACCAGGGACCGGTCGCCCTCGTTGGTGCCAATCCGGCCGGACTCGAGTTTGGCGCCGCGACCGACACCCTCACCCTACTGCTCGTCAATGTCTCTTCGGTCGCTCACAATGTCATCGCCGAACTCATCCCCAGCGACGCTTTGCCCCTGGCGACGGTGAAGAGCGATCCCGAAAATCTCGCAACCCACTACGTCGATCTGGACAACGGCGACACCCTCGTCTCCCTCGACCCCGCATCCACCCGGCGCTGCCGCATCCACCTGCGCCGCGAACGCATGACAGCGGCCCCCGAACAAACCGCCGCCCTGAAGCTGACAACCACGGCGGGAACGGTCATCTGGGTACCGGTGAAGGGGGAAGGATGAAGGGGGAAGGGGGAAGGATGAAGGGTGAAGGGTGAAGGATGAGGGATGAGGGATGAGGGATGATGAAGGGTGAAGGATGAACAGGTTAATGATGTTCCCAAAGTCAAACGAGGCCCAGTTATGAAACGGTTCGCTTTGCGAAGTTCGCACAGGTTTGCGGTGTCTGCGGCGCTATGCCTTCTTTTCGGCAGCGGGATCGCTGCAGCCCGAACCAATCAGGCTCTCCAGTTTGTGGTCTCCGCTGGCGCGGAGCATCCCCACGTGGAGATTACTGCCCAGGCGCCTTTCAACGTGACCGAGGCCCTGACCGTCGAAGCCTGGGTCAAGCTCAAGGACTACCCGGTCGGCGAGTTCCCCCCAAAGTGGCAGGGTATCGTCACCAAGGGTGAAAGCTGGGGGCTGACCCGCCACTCGAACACCAACCGCCTGGCCTTTCGCACCGCCGCCGACGGCGCACTGCACACCCTTGCATCGGTCACCGAACTCATCCCCGGAGAATGGACCCATGTCGCCGTCGTCTGGGACGGCGCGACAAAGGCGATCTACCTGAACGGAGAACTCGATGCCGGAGAAGCCTGGGAATCCGCCCCGGACAGCAATGCCTTCCGCGTCATGATCGGCACCAACGAGGAGTACCCGGCGCGCGTGTACGAAGGCGGCCTGGACGAGGTCCGCGTCTGGAGCACCGCCCGCGCGGCGGCGGATATCCGCGCCACCATGCGTCGACGGCTGCGCGGCAGCGAACCCGGCCTGCTCGGGTGCTGGCAGCTCGACACCGTCAACGACGGGGCGGACGGCGTGCTCGACGCATCGCTGAATAACCACCACGGCACACTGTACGATTTGACGGCCGACACCGCCTCGGTGGCCGGTCTGCGCATGGGGACCCCGCCGGCTGGCGAACACGCCCTGGGCTTCAACGGCATCGACCAGTACGTCCAGCTCGCCAACGAGCCCCGATTCGACTTCGAGGAAGCCATGACGATGGAAGCCGACATCTTCCTGAACGCCTATCCCACATCACAGACCGCCTTGATTTCCAAGGGGACCGGCGCCTGGGAACTGTCCCTCAATCCGGACGGGACGCTCTCCCTCCAGGCGAACGGCCTGACACCGGCGACCCTGACCAGCGCATCCGCTCTGCCCGTCGATGCCTGGCACCATGTCGCCGTCGTCTGGAACAGCGCCATGCTGGCCCTATACATTGACGGCAACATCGACACCTGGCAGCTCGACGTGAGCGGAACGATTGCCACCAACGAGCTGCCCGTCCACCTCGGTGCCCGCCCGGTCGCCGCCGGTGACCCCCAGGCATTTTTCGAAGGGGCGCTGGACAACGTACGTTTGTGGCGGGTCGCCCGAACTGCCCAGCAGATTACCGAAAACCGGACACGCGCGCTCGGCGGGCGTGGACCGGGCCTCGCCGGTGCCTGGGACTTCAACGAGGGGGGCGGAGATATCGCCGCCGACGGACGCGGGATCATCGAACCCGCCTCCGACACCCTCGACTTCGAGGCGCTCCCAGCCGGCAACCAGGGCACGACAGTCGTGCAGGGCGACTACGAAGTGACCGTGCCCGCCGAAACCCAGCTCGTCGCCGCGGACAGCGCGGGATCGGTCACGCTCTACGTCCAGGACATCGGCGAAACCGTCACGCTCCGCCGCGGCGATGGCCTTCCTTTCCGCCTGAAATCCATCGCCGTTGCGAACTTCGCAGCGGATGCCGAGGCGGGCGCGCAGGTGACCTTTGAAGGCCTCCTCCCGAACGGCGCGGGGACCGTCGCCGAAACGGTCGCGCTTGCCGCCGGCGGCGACATGCAGACCGTCGAGTTCATAACCTTCAACGAGGTCGTCTCGGTTTCCTGGGAGCAGGAAGCCGCGGCGCACCGCTTCGACACCATCGTGCTGCATCCCCTGGTCGGGATGCCCGCCAGCCAGGTGAAGGCGGACGGTCGGCTCGTCGCCATGCCGTCGCACCAGCGGCAAACCGGGGCGAGGGACCTTGGGATTCCCCTGCCGGCGAACTACGCCGTGCGTTTCGACGGCATCGACGACTACCTGCAGGCGCCGCACGACGACGCCCTGAACCTGGACGAGTTCACCCTCGAAGCCTGGGTCCGCCCGGAGGCGTCCATGGCGGAACCCGGCCAGGTTCGCACGCTCCTCCGCAAGGGAGATCTGGGCTACGGGCTGGCCATCGATTCGGACGGCCGCCTGCTCTACTTCGCGGGCGACGGGTCGGTGGGCGACGCCATCGTTTCGACGGAAACGGTCAGCGACGGCGAATGGCAGCACGTGGCGGTGACCGTAAGCCCGTCCACGAATACCGTCCGCTTCTACATCAACGGCTCCCCGGCAGGCGACGCGGAGCGCAACGATGTACTGAACAATGCCGACCCGCTCGTCTTCGGACGCTTGGGCTACAACACCGACGCGGGGTACCTCCACGGCGACCTCACCGAAATCCGCATCTGGGACCACGCGCGCAGTGCGGACGACGTTGCGATGTTCGCAAACCAACGGCTGCCGGCGGTCCTCGACGGCCTGCTCGCCTACTGGCCCTTCAGCAAGGGGACGGGCGCCGTCGCGGCGGACAGCACCGATGCCGCCCGCACGGCGCAGTTCGAGACGGCCGGCGGGAGCGACCTCGCCCAGTGGGTTCACGGCCCGTCCGCCCCCTTTCGCGAGGAGATGTACAGCCTCTACTTCGACGGCGACGACGATTTCCTGGAAATCGCGCACAACGACCGCTTTGCCTTCGCCGATGCGCTGACCATCGAGACGTGGGTGCGCCCCCAGGCGAACAACACCGAAGACGGACTGCGCACCCTCGTCATGAAGGGCGACAACAACGCGGAGACCGCCGGCTACGGCCTCGCTCTCGACACCGACGGACATCTCTGCTACTGGGTGGACGAAAACACCGCGAACCTGCGCAAGTCCACCGCGACCGTTCAGGACGACGCCTGGCAGCACGTCGCGGTGGTCGTCGACAAGAGCATTCCCTCCACCCGCTTCTACATCAATGGAGTGGACGCGGGCGGGGTGGCCGCCGCGATCCTCCATAACAACACCGAATCGCTGCTCGTCGGACGCCAGGGAACCACCGACGCCACCGCGCGCAATCACTTCCGGGGATGGCTCGACGAACTCCGCATCTGGAATACGGCACGCAGCCCCGAACAGATCGCCGCAGGCGCCCACGATCCGCTGCCCGGTTCGACACTCGGACTCGTCGGCTACTGGCGGCTCGACGATTACGCCGACTACCTGGCCCTGACCGACGATGAAAAACTCGATGCGAACGCGCTGCTCGTCACCGACCTGACGGCGGATATCGAGGCCCCCCTGCGCAACATGGGAATCTCCGCCTGGCATCCCGGCCTGAGCAGCCTCGCCTGGGACGGGCCGTTCTGGGATACCGAAAGCCTGCCCGCCGGCATGAACCTGTCCGCCAACGCCGCCGCCCGCGGCCTCTGGATCGGCACCGTCACCCTCGACCGCGTCACCGATATTCGCACTGCACGCTCCGACTACGACGGTGAACTCGCCGAAACGACGGATCTCGCATCCTTCACCATCCTCTTCCACGTGGACGACCAGGGACGCCCACGCCTGCTCAAGGAGGTAACCGTCATGCAGGAGGTCGCCGACGCGAACGAAGCGGTCGACGAGGAGGATCTTGCCGACGATGCCGTCACCCGCCTGGTCCTCGTGACCGACCCGCTGCGGATTCCGCAATTCGAGGGCGTCGTAGTGCGTCGCGGCAAGCTCGTTGGCCAGCGCTACGGGACCGTCGCCTACGATTTCGACGGCTACGAGAAGCGCTTCAACGGCGGCCTCGGCGCGGGCAACGCCCTGCGCGGCGAGATCGTCCTCGCCCGCACCCACCCTACCAACCCCTTCCGCCACAAGTTCCATCCCGACCACCGCAACGTCAGCGACATCGACCCCGACCACGGCTACGAAATCGTCCGCGAAATGTCCATTCGCTTCTCTGAAACGGGCCTCGGCGACGAGGAACCCGGCGGCTACGGCATCGACCGCATCCGCGGCATCTACAACGAAACCGTTCACGGTCTGCACAAGTTCCCCATTGATGTCGAAGGGACAGTGACCCTGAATCGGGTCTGCGATGTAGGAGTTATCAATGAATAACCGATCAGACAGATCAGACGGATCGGCCCGATCCGCCCATCCCACCGCCACCGCCGGGAGGACCCTCATGAGGCGTGCTCTTCCAAGAATTGCCGCAGCCCTGGGGCTGTGCGTAGCTCTGCTGCCGGTTGCCGCACGGGCCGACGCCACGGTCGAGGGATATCCGTATTTCGCGAAACTCCTCGGCGGTCGCGATGGGTATGGGGATCATCACAAGAAAATCGTCATCCGCGACATGGCGGTGGCCGACAACGGTGACGTGATCGTCGTCGGAACGATGCGGTCCAATGTCTTTCGCGTAACCAGCGAAATCACATTCGAGCACTCGGCGGACAAGGACGGCGATTCCGGGTTCGTCCTGTGCATGGACCCGTCGGGAAAATGGAAATGGGGCGTTTCGACGGGAGCCGGAGATGATTCTCAAACCGGATCACAGGCGCTTGGAGTCGCTGTAGACGAAAGTTACGCCTACGTCGTCGGCGATTTCTACGGATCGCTCCACTTTTCGCGAGTCAAAATCTCGCTCTCCCCCGGGGATCCGGCGGACAGTGACGAGGAACGCCGAACCATCCTGGATGCCGCCACCGATTTCCAGGACGTGATTGCCGCGCCCCCCGACGCGCTAAGAGCACAGGGCTATGTCCTGAAAATCCGGCTCACGGACGGTGAACTGGACCGGGCAACCGGCATTCGCACGGCGCATCCGACGGATGAAACGACAGCGACGTCGTCCCTCCGCGATGTCGCTCTGCATCAGGGCTACGTTTTCGTGTGCGGCGACGTTGGCAACAGCAACGAGGATTACGTCATCCTCGGCGACAAGCAATCGGCGTACAACGTGCAGAACGGATTTCTCGCCGCCAAACTCTTGAAAAACCTGCAGGAATGCCATTGGATCGTCTACAGCGACGATAAGGGCATGTACACCGACGACGGCAACCACCGAAAGTCGGACGCGACCGCCAACGGTATTGCGGTCGATGACGCGGGCAATGCGTACGTCTGCGGCGCCATCGGCGGCGGCGGCGGATCGGGCAACAACGACCCCGCGTCGATCTACGGCAGCGAAATCGACGGATCCATGTTCCAGATACTCACCGGCAGGAACGGCGGTGCGGACTGGAAGGGCGTGCAAAGCTGGTTCCTGCTCAAGGTCGATGCCGGTGGAAATCCTCTGGCCATCAACTACGACCAGGACAACTGGGAGGACGAAGACAGCGAGAACCTCGATCCGTTCAGCATCGCGCACGACGTGGTGCTTGCAGGTGGCCGCGTCTACGTCGGCGGCACATACAGCGGTTTTCTCTCCGACATGCTGTTGGAGGATGCCGTGGAGACGATTTGGTCGAAGCGGGAGAACCATGCCGAATACAACGAGGACGGGTTCCTCGTGCGATGCGACACCAATCTGGTCGCCGACCAAATCATCGAAGTGGGGACGATCGCCCAAATCCAGGACATGGATCCGGACCCGGAAAACACGGTGATGGGCGGACATGCCGACGGCGTTTTTTCGCTGACCGCAGACACCACCAACAATCGCCTCTACGCCGTCGGCCGGTTCGGCGGCCCGAAATCCTTTTTCAAGGTGGCCGCTGACAGCAGTTCCGCAAGAGAAATGAGAACCCTCGGCGACGAAGACGCGTTTATGGCGGCGGTGGACATCACCCCCGTCGAGGGCGAGGAAGGCACCGAATTCGCCTGGGAATGGGTGCGTCAGACCGCCGAACTGGACTCCTATTATCCGCCGCCGGCCACGCACATGTACCGGACCGCCATCGACTTGGAACGGGGACGAATCTACTGTGCCGGCATCTTCGATCCGATGGGCGACAACAACAGCGACGGCCGCGACGATCGGCCCATGAAACTCGGGACGGAAGCCAAGCTCACCAGGCTTTCCGTCACGCTCTCCGGACAGACCGACGACTTCGTCTCGTTCCTGACGGCGGTCGACGACGAGGGCAACTACTTTGAGCAGGTGCTGCTGGAAATTGTGTCGCCGTACGCCCAAGCTCATATCTCGCCCGGGATCGGCACGTTCCGTTACTTCAAAGACAGTGAAATCACCATCGAGGCGCCGTGGGCTGTCTACGAAGGCGCCGACGCGCAGGGCGACCCGATCACCGCAGTGGCCGCCACGCCCGACGAACGCCCGGCCGACGTAACGTCGTACGGCACACGGAACCGCTGCACCGGCTACACCCTCGGCGTCGGCGACAAGGAGGAAAGCGGCTACCGATATGAGGGGGTGCTCACCAGGGACAGCACCATCGAGTTCCGCTGGAATCGGGAACATAAGCTGACTGTCACTTCTGTCCTCGACCTACCCGTCGGCGCCGGGCTGGGCGAGGAAGAACTCGCCACGCTCGGCGACCCGGTCCCGCGAACCGGCATCAACTGGATCACCGAGGGCAATGAGGTACGCCCGCAGATCACCGGCACCGCCGGGACCGAAGTCGTCGGCAGCGAAGGGCTGCGTCGGCGCTTCGTCCTCCTCGCCTACGACGGCGAGGGCGACGCCCCCAGTTCAGCCCCCGGGTTCGCCGTGTCGGAGCAGCGTCTCCAACTTGGTGCCGAAGGGCAAAACTACTTCCTGCTGGAGCAGCCCTCCACGCTCACCTACCATTGGCGCGAGCAGTATGAGGTCCGCGTGCGCGCAGCGAAACCGCAGGGCGCCGACATGCCGCTGGTGTTCGTGGATGACGGCGACGACGCCACCAACCGCGCCGGCACCGGCGATTTCTGGTATCACCACGGATCGGCCGTTGCGCTTGGATCGCGCCTGGAGAGCGGTGATCTCCAACTGACCGGGTGGGAGTACGCCACCACCAACTACTTTCCGCGCAACCGCTTCGTGCCGCCCAGCGGCAATCTGGGGGACCACCTGGTCCGACAGGAAGTGAACGGCGCCGCCCATTGGTTCCGGATGATCGACTCGCTGGAAGCACCGGTCGCCGTCTACTGGGACTACAATGCCAAGCTCTACTACGTCAATGCCGCACTCGGACAGCCGTTGGACCGCTCGTTCTTCGCCACCGCGAAAATCAATGGCCCCGGCGGCCCAACCGGCGACTACCTGGCCGACTGGATCGACTTCTCCGCTGCGCCCGAGGTGTATCAGGCCGATGACGAAAACGGCGCCGAACTCACCGACGAGGCCATGCACGTCTATGACAGCGTCGGCCGGCGCTCGTGGCTGCTGCAACCCGGCGCGGCGGCGCTGAAATGGCAGCCCAAACCTGGCGCCCCCACCGCCGAACCCATCTACACCAAGCTGCATACCGGTTTTCCCAGTCCGGTTCAGTCACGTATTGCTATCTATGAACGCGAGGAGGAACTGGTCCTGACGGAGTCCGTGCAGGGCGTGAACAACGCCGTCATCATCGACAAGCCGACAGCCCTTGCCGACCATCGCCTGACCGATTTCGCCGCCACTTTTACGTATCATACATCCGACGCCTACGAGAGCGGCGGCGTCCTCAATCCCGCCGACGGCACCAGCTTCAACTACGGAGTTGTCAGCGATTCGTGGGAGGCGCATGAAGACGGCATCGAACAGGGCCTGGCCGTCTCCATCGTTTCCTACGGCACGGACCACGTCATCGTCCGTTACAACGAAGAGGAACTGGCCAAGAAGGAGTTGCCCGTATATGACCGAGCCAACGATGGGGACGGCGCCGAAGTGGTCATCGCCTGCTCCGGGAAGCACGTCAGCGTGACGTTCGACGGCGAGGTCATCTGCGACCGGCTCGCCATTCCCGACTGGTTGCCGGCGCCGGATTGGCGCTTTGCCTGGGGCGCGCGCTGCGGCGGTCAGTACATGCGCCAGGCCATAACCGATGCATACATCCACCGCCTGCGCGGCGACCTGATCCCCGACTACTTCGGCAATCCGGCCACGCTCGGCGACGTCTATGCCCTGCCCGACCCCGATCCCCGCCGCCGGCATATCGCCGACACTCCGCCCGTCGACCTCGATCCCGCGGAGGACGATGCGTTTCACGCCATCACCGACCGGTTCTTCTTCCGTCCTGACCCGGGTGCCACCGGCACCGAGGCGGCTGCGCTCACCTCCGATGCCTTGTTCTCAAGCGGCATGGCGGGCTGGTCGGTCCTGCTGTTCAGCCAGTCGACGTTCCCCGACCTGGCCGCCGTGGGGGACCGGAACCGGGAGAAACTTTTCGTCCGTGTCGTCCGCACCGAGGCGCTCGACGCCGACACGACGCAGCCCGACTGGTGGGACACCGACGAAGCCGACCTGCTGCGCTTTGCGGAGTCCGCGGAGATCGGTGCCAAGCTGACCAGCGTGCATGACACCGCCGGGCTCGGAACCGGCTATCTGTTCTACGACGCCCAAACGGCCAACTACAATGCGGATATCCACGACCGGGACGCCGTGGACGGGCCGATTATCCCGGTGAATCTCAAGCATTTTGCCGATCCGGGAACGCGCGAGCTGTCGGCGGACAACGACCTGGTCGTGGTGTGGCACGCGGACGATCCCGACTACACGGGCGAGGCCGCCTCCATTCAGTGGCCGGTGCGCCCGGTGGTCTACCGCCAGTTCCATTGGCCGGACGATCCGGTCTTCGGCGACCCGGCCAATGCCCGGCGCATCGTCATCGCCTCCCGCCTGGGCTCGGATGGCAAGGATGCAGCGGGCACTATCCAGTTCAGCTTCGCCCCCGAGCTGTACAGCGACGTGCAGATCTACAACCAGCCCGACCGTACGCTGCCCGGGTTCAACCCGAACGAGGAACATGCCCTGATCGCGCCGTCCTTTGCCCAACTCGACGCGGCCAGTCCGCCGCCCGCCGCCTACGCCCTGCGCAACGACCTTAACGTCTCTATGGCACTTGTGAATGACTACCCCGACGATGACATCACTCTGGACATGTACACTTCCGACCCCTACGTGCTGGTCAAGTACACCGACATCAACGCGGACGAGGCGCGGATGGCCGTCTACCGCGTCGAGCGCGAAGATCCGAACACCACCGACACCCGCCTCCCCGCAGACAACCAGGACTACACCTTCGAGTACCCCATGGAGGCCGGGGAGATCGTCGTCCCGCCGTACCCGCTGAACCTCGTCATCGGCGCGAACCCCATCAACAACACGCTCAACAAGGACAACCCAGACTACCCGGACGGCACAGCCTATCAGGACGACGATCCGAATCAGCGCACCTGGTTCGTCGATCACAAGGGCACCGGTTGGGCGGTATCCGGAGAGGGGCTCCTCATCGCCCGCTATTACTACCCCTTCCGTACGGATTTCTGGCTGGACATCGACCGCGACGGTGTCGCCGACGACGCCATGGCCGGCGATCCCGTGTGCTGGCTGCCCGACTTCGGCCCGGCCGACAACCTTCCGATGCGCATCGACTACCCCACCACCTGGCCGGAGGACGTGCCCATCCTCAAGGCCGGCGAGACCCTCACCTACAGCGGCGGCGAATACCGCGCGGACCATCCGGACGCCGACGGACTGCCCGGCATCATCGGCTGGAGCGCGGCCCAGATCGTCTACGACGACCTGAACCCGACCATGGCACCGGGCACCGACGCAGACGAGGTGAAAACCAATTCCACAGGATGGCTGGTGTCGCCGCTCGACGACCGGCGCGTCTCCCTCGACCCGCTGCCCGCGCGTTTCGAGCCCGCCGCAGGCAATACCACCGTCAACGGCAGTGAATACCGCTTCGATGAACTCACCGCATCGCTCCAACGCCGCATCTTCTTCGACTCGCTCACCAAGGAACTCGGCGTCCGCGGCTATGTCAACGACCGCACACTCGGCGACGCCGACCTGACCGCCGCTCCGCCCGCCGTCTACGTGCTCGAGCCCAACATTCTCACCTCAGCCGAGCGCGACGAGCTGTTGACCCTCGACGATGATGCCGCCTGGACCGATGCCGTGAACACGCTGTACGCCCTCTGCCTGAACCCGAACGGCCTCGCAACGGGGGGCGGCGGCGCCTTTGCCTCGGAGTCCTTCCTTGCCGGCGTGCGACCCCACACCGACATCGAGGGAAACACAGACACCGACCTGGCTGCGCCCTTACGCGCCTTCGGACCCGGCCTCGCGCTCGTCCCCAACCAAGCCTTTCTCGATCCCGACCAAGCCTTTCCCGACTCCTATCTGACCCTGGCAGAGAACAACGACGAGAGCCTCGGGGATGCGCCGGTCTCCATGCACATCATCAAGGTCAGTCCCCAGCACCGCTACCGGGGCGCGGTCAAAGTCATCGACCCGCCCAACGCACTCGACGAAAAGGTGGTTCTGCGCCACACGGGCGATTTCGGCGCGAATACCGAAGATATCGTCTACCAGTGGTTCCTGCGCGAGGAGGACGGCACCGACCAGCCGCTGCCCGCAACCGCCATACCCGACCCGTGGCAGCTCTTCCGCGGCGGGCGAGGACTGCACCAAATCCCCCTGGCCGGCGTCGGCCCGGTGATCCTGCGCGACAACCTGGTCTTCTGCCGCTATGCCCACAACAACGAGCGCAGCGCGACAGACAAGGCCCCGGACGAAACGACAAACTGGAGCGGCACCGATTGGGACGAGTACTTTCCGAATCGCGCGTACGCCGTGGACGGCACCGCGCACACCGCGACCGGCGAGTGGGCCGGCGCGGGCAACTCGCCCACCGTCGACGGCGACTTCCTGCCGCAACTGATCATGGGCTGGGTCAAACGCGTCCTCGACGCCGTCAACCCCTACGAAGCACGCATCCGCGACTTCGTCAACAATGAAAGCCCCGCCACCTACTCCTCCATCATCCGCCAGGCCGGCCCGCGCTATGAGGGCCCCGTAGCCTTGAATACGGATAAGGACGTGATCGAGAACCACGGTCTCATCGAGTTATACGCAACCGTCTTCGACCGCGCCATGGACCTGAGCATCGATCTCAGCCAGCCCGCCAACACCCCAGGAGTCAGCTCCGCCATCCTGCTCGCCGCCACGCGCATCGCCATGCTCTATGAAATCCTCGCCGACGAGGCCTGGTGCGACGCCATGGACCCCACCATCGGCATCGGCAGCGACCACGTCGAATACGGCAGCCTGGCTTCGAGTCTCTTCTGCTTTGCCAACCAGAAAGCCTCCCTCCTCGACGAGGAACTGGCCCTCCTGCGGGGCGTGGACACCAGCTTCGCCCGCCCCGTCTACAACCGCCTCTTCTGGAACTTCACCAAGGAGCAGGGCGAAGCCGCCTACACCACGAACTACGCCATCAGCGACGTCACCGAAGACGGCTTCATTGACGAAGACGACGCCATGAAACTCTTTCCGCAGGGCCACGGCGACGCCTGGGGACACTACCTCACCGCCCTCAAGGTCCACTACGACCTCGTCCGCCACAAGCATTTCAACTGGCATGCCCGCTCGGAGCTGTACAACCTCATGGACATCGTCATCCCCGTGGACTACTTTGACGAGCGTCACTTTGCCCGCACCGCCGCCGCCAAAGCGCGCACCGGCACACAGATCACCAAGCTCACCTACCGCGCCCGCTACATCGACAACCCCGACGGCCAGTGGCAGGGATACACCGACGCGGACACCGACCGCGCCTGGGGCGTCACCGGCTGGGCGCGCCGCGCCGGCCAGGGCGCACTCTTCGACTGGGTCGCCGCGAACGCCATCACACCACCCGAAGCGGTGGACGGTGCCGAAGGCCTCGACGACATCGACCGCGCCAGCCTCCCCGAGATCGCCGAAGTCTCCGACGCCCTCCGCGGCATCCAGGCCACTTACGACGGCGCGAACGAAGGGCTCAACCCCCTCGGCGTCCACCCCGATGCCGTGCCATTCGACATCGACCCCTCCCAGTTGATCTGGATGGGCGCGGTGTGGAAGACCCATTTCGAGCAGGTCGGCGACCGCGCGAAGTCCGCCCTGGCCAACGCGCGCCGCGCCTTCGACCACGCCAACCGCCAGAGTCAGCGGCTGCGCCACATCGCCGACTCCACCGCCACCCTCGCCGAGGAGGCCGACCGCCAGGACCTCGCCTTCCGAAACCGACTCATCGAGTACTTCGGCACCCCCTATCCAGAACATATCGGCGCCGGAAAAACCTATCCGGCCGGATACGACGGACCCGATATCCTTCTCCACATGTACGTGGACAGTACGAAGATCAATACCAATATGCCGGCCGAAGCCAGAATGGAGGGGGACGGTTCGGAAGATCCTTCCCTCGCCCACTTCGACTTCGGCAAGTACATCTGGAACGAACTGCCCGGCGATCCGAGCGAGGCTGACACCATTGCAGAGGATCTGCCCAGCAAATACGAGCGCACCGAACGCCTGATGAAGAAGAAAATCAAGCGCTTCTGGAGTGACATCTACAGCGCCCAGTTCGGTGGCGACTGGTTCCCGCTCGATGCCTATCACCCCGATATCGAGGCCATCACGCTGCCTGTCACCGCCGAGGACTACGCCTACCAGGCACCCGAAAACTGGGGTGAGCGAGCCGCCGTCGGCAAACTGCAAACCCTCATCTCCGAGCTGGCCGTCGCCGAATCCGAGTTCCTGCGCACAAAGTGGGAGTACTTCGCCACCGTCAAAGATATCAACTACCAGTGGGCCGCCCTCCGTACACAGGCCGACTATCAGGGGCTGAAGCTCGAAATCAAGGACGATTTGCACGAGATGATGCAGTATCGGGACGACGTTGTCTACGGACTCAACATGGCTGGCATCGCTCTGGATTCCGTACGGGCGGTCAACGAGGTCATCAAGAACGCCGCGGTCTCCGGACTGCCGAAACGATCTCACTACGGCTTCGCAGGCATGGCTCCCGTCGGTTTGGTCACCAGCGACATTGCCGACAAGGTGAAAGCCTGGTGGAAGGTGGGTTCCTTCGCCGTCTTCAACGCCGGCAAAAAAGCCATCGATTTTTCCACGGTCACCGAGGGGTATCTCCGGGCGCGCGATTCCCTCGATTTCAACCGTGAACTCGACAAGCTCGAGGTCGAACACGACGTCAAGATGAAGCTGCTCGACTTCAATCGCAGTCTCGGCACCGAGATCGGCGGCTACGTCCAGGTCTTTCAGCAGCTCGAACGATACCAGCAGCTCGCCAACGAGTACCGCTCCGCCCTCGACGAAGCCTACCGCCTCCTCGAAGAACGCGCCGCCTGGAACAAACGCCTCGCCCGCCGCGTACAGCAGAACCGCACCCATGACGTCACCCTCCGGCTCTATCGCAACGAAGCCCTGAGCAAGTATCACGACGCCTTCGACCTCGCCGCGCGCTACGTTTACCTCGCCGCCAAAGCCTACGCCTACGAAACCAATTTCGACGAACATGACGCGGCGTCCGCCGCCGGCATTCTCGACGACATCGTTCATACCCGCACCCTCGGCGCATTCGAGGACGGGGAGCCGTTGGTCGGTGTCGACGGCCTTGCCGACTGCCTGGCCCGCCTCGACGGCAACTACGAGGTCGTCAAGGGCCAGATGGGCTTCGACAATCCGGAGATCGAAACGGGCCGCATTTCCCTGCGTTCCGAGTGCTTCCGCGTGAAATCCGGGGCCGAGGGCGACGCGGCCTGGCGGAACACGCTCGAGGAATTCCGCGTGGACAACCTGTGGGACGTCTGGGAGTTCCGCCACTACTGCCGCCCCCCCGCCGCGCACGACCCCGACAATCCGGAACCAGGTCTGGTCATTCGCTTTCCCACCGAGATTCGTTTCAGGTACAACCTGTTCGGGCACCAGCTCGGCCCCATGGACCACGCCTACGATCCGTCCCGCTTCGCTACCAAAATCTATGGCGTCGGCATGTGGTTGACCGGCTACGACCACAGCGCTATGGCCGAAACCCCGCGTGTCTACCTCGTCCCGGCCGGCGCCGACGTCATGACCGTGCCCACCAGCGTCGATTTCACACCCCGTCAATGGCACGTGGTCAACCAGCGCATCCCCGTACCCTACCCGATGTCCCAGGCCGACCTCGACGAACCACGCTACATCCCCGCCAGCGACGCACTCAACGGCTCGTTCAGCGACATTGTCCGCTTCAGCGCCCTGCGCGCCTATCACGACGCCGGATACTTTGAGGAAACCCAGATCACCTACGACTGCCGCCTCATCGGACGCTCCGTCTGGAACACCCAGTGGCTCCTCATCATCCCCGGCGGAACCCTCCTCCACGACTCCCAGGAGGGCCTCGACCGCTTCATCTACGGCCAACCCGTCAACCCCGACAACCCCGACGGCGACCGTGACGGCAACGGCGTGACCGATATCAAGCTGCATTTCCTGACCTATTCACATCCGGGAGGATGAAGGAGGAAGGATGAAGGAGGAAGGGTGAAGGGTGAAGGGTGAAGGGTGAAGGATGAAGGATGGATGAAAGATTTTGAGTACGAGTGCATGGCTGACGCTGTACCGGCGGTTTTTGATACGGGCGGTGTGTACCGTGACTTGCGGGGACGGACCATGGAGTTCTCTCTGCGCATTGTACGCATGGTCACGGCGTTGCCGCGCAACGACGTTGCCCGCGTTCTCGGTAAACAGGTTCTGAGGAGCGGCACCTCTGTCGGCGCCCATTATCGGGAAGCTTGCCGCGCCCGTTCCGACGCCGAGTTCATCAGCAAGATGCAAGGGGGGTTGCAGGAATTGGATGAAACCGAGTATTGGCTCCAGTTGATTGTGCAAAGTAAAACGATGGAGCATGCCCGCATGGCGGATTTGATCACTGAAGCAAACGAACTCACAGCTATTTTCACGGCTTGCGTCAAAAAGGTCAAGGAGAAAAACCAATGAACCCGTACTCACCTCATACCCCCTCATCCTTCACCCCTCCCCCTTCATCCTTCCTCCCTCCCCCTTCATCCCACATCCCTCCCCCTTCATCCTTCCT
>CAZSBQ010000029.1:0-24682 GCA_964604795.1 uncultured Victivallales bacterium
CCTTTCCGGACAAGGTCTAGCGTGAACATTCGCTCCCGCCACGCAAGGTGGCGGGTGGCGTAAAGAATGTAGTTGAGGTTCGGCCAGATCGAGAACACGCCTTAAGTTTCCGGGCATTCGGTGTGTGGGTGTGTGGGTTTGCTGATCACCGATTACTGATCACTGGTCATTGGTGCGTCGGGCGGCACGCGCCAAGGCGCGTTGAGAGGGCGAGACTCCGTCGAGCCGGGGGGGGGCTCGGCACTGGAACCACAGGTAGCCCCGTAGGCGACACGTTCACAGGTGCAGGCAACCGACCCCGCCATTCGGCAAACGGCGGGGCTCGACAGGGTCTCGCCCTCTCAGCGCGCCCCGTACGGATTTTCCGTTCAAGTGCAAGCGGTCACATGAAAGTATGATGCACTGTTGAAAAAGAAGTGCCCGGCACGGAATGTGCCGAGGGGATTCGGTAGCGGTGCTTGAGTGATACGATTATGTGCCGCCTGGGTTGCTGAGCGGTACGTTTTTGTGTTATTATATCCCATTGCCAGTAGTGGAAATATTCGTAACAGTATGTTGAGTGGCTGGTTGCGTTTTTATGTTGTGGGTTTGGCATCGGCTTGGCTTCAGTGACACCAGATTGTTTCACCAGGAACGCTGAGTGTTCAACGGAGGATACCATAATGAAAGAGCCGTATCGACAACCGGGTTTGACCGGATTTGAACTGAAGAACCATGCCGGCGAGCCGTGCGCGGCGGGGGTGTACGATCCCTCGTACGAGCACGACAGTTGCGGGGTGGGGTTCATTGCTTCGCTGGACAACGAGCCGCGCCATGACGTGGTTCGGGACGCGATTCGAATATTGGTCAATTTGGAGCATCGCGGGGCGGTGGGCGGCGATCAGTCCACGGGTGACGGGGCGGGGTTGCTGATGGCGGTTCCGGATGCGTTTCTGCGCGGGTGCTTCGAGGAAGCGGGGGTGCATTTGCCGTCGCCGGGGGACTATGCGGTTGGTTTTCTGTTTGTTCCGAGCGACGAGGATGTGGCGCGCGCCTGCGAGCAGGTTATCGAGGAGGCGGTTGTACGTGATGGCGCGGAGGTTTTGGGGTGGCGGGAGGTGCCGGTTGATGCGTCGGGGTTGGGCGATTTTTCGCTTCGGACCATGCCGGTGTTTCGGCAGGTGGTGATCGGGCGCGCTGCCATTGCCGCGGAGGATTTCGAGCGCAAGCTGTATGTGCTTCGTCGGAGCATCGAGAAGGAGACGGCGGCGTGGACGGACGTGGACGCAAGTCAGTTCTACATTTGCAGTCTGTCGAGTCGGACGGTGGTGTACAAGGGGATGCTGATCGGCACGCAGCTGGAGTCGTTTTTCCCCGATTTGACGGACGAGCGGTTTGCCACGCCGTTCGCGTTGGTGCATCAGCGCTACAGCACGAACACGCTGCCCGCCTGGAGTTTGGCGCAGCCGTTTCGGATGCTGGCGCACAACGGTGAGATCAACACCTTGCGGGGCAATGTCAACCGCATGCGCGGACGCGAGGCCACGATGGAGTCGGAGCTGTTCGGCGAGCGCGATCTGGATCGGATTAAGCCGGTGATCCAGGAGCGGGGCAGTGATTCGGCGATTGTGGACAACGTGCTTGAGCTGTTGGTTCGGGGTGGGCGGTCGCTGCCGCACTCGATGATGATGATGGTTCCGGAGGCGTGGGGGGACAAGTATCACATGAGTCAGGACAGGCGGGCGTTCTACGAGTTTCACAGTGCGATCATGGAGCCGTGGGACGGCCCGGCGGCGCTGGTGTTCACGGACGGGCGATTCATCGGGGCGACGCTGGACCGCAACGGCTTGCGGCCGGCGCGGTATGCGGTGACCCGCGACAACCGGGTGGTGATGGCTTCGGAAACGGGGGTTTTGGAATTTGCGTCCGAGGATGTTCGGTACCGGGGGCGTCTTCAACCGGGACGGATGCTACTGCTGGATCTGGATGAGCATAGGCTGGTTCCGGACCGGGAGGTCAAGGCGCGGATATCGCGGCGGCGTCCGTACCGTCATTGGGTTCGGGATAACCGGATCGAGTTGCGGGGCATGCTTGCGCCCGCGTCTCCGGAGGTGGATGATCCGCAGAGTTTGCGTCGCCGGCAGGTGGCGTTCGGGTATACGGAGGAGGAGCTGAGCATGGTTCTTTCGCCGATGGCTTCGCGTGGCCAGGAGGCGATCGGCTCGATGGGCAACGACACACCGCTGGCGGTGTTGTCGTCGCGTCCGCAGCTGCTGTTCTCGTATTTCAAGCAGTTGTTTGCGCAGGTGACGAATCCGGCGATTGATCCGTTGCGCGAGGAACTGGTGATGTCGCTGATGAGCTATGTGGGACGGGAGCGCAACATTTTGGATGAAACGCCGCAGCATTGCCGCCAGGTGAAGCTGCACCATCCGGTTCTGACGCGCGACGATGTGGCGCGTCTGCGCAACGCCCGCCATCCCGAGGTGAGCGCTCGGGATTTGGACATGCTGTTTCCGGTCGTGGACGCGGGTGCCGGCTTGTCGAAGGCGGTCGAGCAGTTATGCGGCAATGCCGAGGATGCGGTCAGGAGCGGGGCGTCGTTTCTGATTCTGACTGACCGGAACATGGATGCGGAGCGGGCGCCGATTCCGGTGCTGCTGGCGGCTTCCGCAGTTCATCATCACTTGATTCGTTGCGGACTTCGCACGGCCGCGGCCTTGGTGGTGGAGACTGGCGAGGCGCGCGAAGTGATCCATTTCGCCATGCTGATCGGGTATGGCACAAATGCAGTTTGCCCCTATGTGGCGCTTGAAACTGTGCGCGACATGGCCGACAACAATCGGATGGACCCGCAAACGCTGGCGGACGATGCCATCGACAACTACATCGCCGCAGTCAAGAAGGGGTTGATGAAAACGCTCAGCCGGATGGGAATTTCGACCATCCGCAGCTTCCTGGGATCGCAGATTTTCGAGGCGGTCGGATTGGCGAAGGGCGTGGTGGACACGCATTTTGCGGGCACCGCGTCCAGGATTCAGGGGATCGGTCTGGCGGAGCTGGGGCGCGACACGGTCCGCCGGTACGCCAAGGCCTGGCCGCAGCATGGGCAATTGCCGCGTCTGCTGGACATGGGGGGCAACTACCATGTGCGCGTCGACGGGGAAAAGCACCTCTGGAGCGCGGAGGCCATCACCAAGTTTCAGCAGGCGGTCCGCAACAATGATTTCGACAAATTCCGCGAATACGCCGCGGAGATCGACGACCAGACGCGTCGGCACACCACGCTGCGCAGCCTGTTCTCCTTCCGCGAAACCGAGGCGGCGCCTCTGGACGAGGTCGAAAGCTGGGACAAAATCGTTCAACGCTTCTTTGTGTCGGCCATGTCCTTCGGCTCGATCAGCAAGGAGGCGCACGAGGCGATCTCCATCGCCGTCAATCGGATCGGTGCGTTCAGCAACTCCGGCGAGGGCGGCGAAGCCCCGGAAAGAACGCAGCCGCTGCCCAACGGCGATCTGCGCATGTCGAAAGTCCGCCAGATCGCGTCGGGTCGTTTCGGGGTGACCACCGAGTTCCTGGTCGCGCCGCGCGAGCTGCAGATCAAGGTCGCCCAGGGCGCGAAACCCGGCGAGGGCGGGCAGTTGCCCGGCCACAAGGTCACCGACGAAATCGCGCGCGTGCGCCACACGATTCCGGGGGTGACGCTGATCTCGCCGCCGCCGCATCACGACATTTACTCCATCGAGGATCTGGCCCAGTTGATCTACGACCTGAAAACGGTCAATGCCGAGGCGCGGGTATCGGTGAAGCTGGTTTCCGAAGTGGGGGTTGGGACCATTGCCGCGGGCGTGGCCAAGGCGCGCGCGGACATGGTTCAGATCGCCGGGCACGACGGCGGCACGGGGGCTTCGCCGCTGACGGCGATCAAGCATGCCGGCCTGCCCTGGGAACTCGGACTGGCCGAAACCCAGCTCAGCCTGCGGCAGAACGGGCTGCGGGACAAGATTCGCGTTCAGGTCGACGGCCAGCTGCGCACGGGACGCGACCTGGCCATCGGCGCGCTTTTGGGAGCCGAGGAATTCGGCTTCGCCACGCCGATCCTGGTCTGCCTGGGCTGCATCATGATGCGCAAATGCCACTCCAACACCTGCCCCGTCGGCGTGGCCACACAGGACCCGAAGCTGCGCGCGCGCTTCACCGGAAAACCCGACTACATCGTCAATTATCTCAAGTTTCTGGCCGAGGACCTGCGCGGGTGGATGGCCAAACTGGGATTCCGCAGCGTGGACGAGATGGTCGGTCGTGTCGACCGCCTGGAGTTCAAGCAGGCGGTCGAGCACTGGAAACTCAGCGGGCTGGATTTGTTGCCCCTGCTGTACGCTCGGGAAGAGAGCGAGCAGTCGCCGTTGCGCTGCATGAAAGCGGATTGGTCGACACCGGTGTCCTGTTTCGACGACGAGCTGATCGACGAGGCGGCACCCGCGCTGAAGAAGGGCGAAAAAACTTGCATCGAGCGCCCGGTGCACAACGTGAATCGGACCGTGGGCGCGCGTCTCAGCGCCGAAGTCGTCAAGCGGCATGGCGCGAAGGGGTTGCCGGACGGCACGATTGACCTGCGTCTGACTGGATCGGCCGGGCAGAGCCTGGGGGCGTTTCTGGCCGCCGGCATTGATCTGACGGTGACCGGCGACGCCAACGACTACATCGGCAAGGGGCTGTTCGGCGGGCGCATCATCCTGAAAACCCCGGACGACAGCCCGCTCGACCCGCACGAAAATGTCATCGGCGGCAACGTCATGCTCTACGGGGCGACCCGCGGCGAATGCTTTGTCTGCGGTCAGGTCGGGGAGCGGTTCGCGGTGCGCAACAGCGGCGCCCGCGCCGTGGTCGAAGGCGTGGGCGACCATGGATGCGAATACATGACCGGCGGCCTGGTGGTCGTGCTCGGCGAGACCGGCGTAAACTTTGCTGCCGGCATGTCCGGAGGCATGGCATACGTCTACGACGAATCCGGTCTGTTCGACACCCGCTGCAATCTGGACATGGTCGATGTGGAAAGCGTGTGGAGCGACGACGATCAGGCCGAGCTTAAAGCCATGCTCGAGCGGCATATCCGCTACACGGGCAGCCGGCGCGCGGGCGACATCCTCGACAACTGGGACAATCGGCTGTCGTATTTCGTCAAGGTCATGCCCATCGAATACCGGCGGGTCCTGGCTCGGATGAAGGAAAACGAGGACCGCAATTCCGAGTCTGTCTCCGCCACCGAAGAAGTTTTCATGGCCTGAGAACGTAAAACAGGCATCCCTGCCTGTTTGAAACGGAGTATCTGCTACAGGCAGAGATGCCTGTAGTACTGAAGACATAATATCCACTACAGGCAAGGATGCCTGTAGTACTGAAGACAGTAGTACCCACGGGCTTCAGCCCGTGTGAACGCGCTCGAACACCCTGAAAAAAAGACTTCCCGCAGCGGCCTAAAGACCCGTCGGCGCCATGGGACGTTTCATAGGAGACAACAATATGTGTGCAAAACCGACAGGATTTCTGGAATATGATCGCGTTGACGCCCCGAAGCGGAACGTCGACGAACGGATCGGCGATTTTCGCGAGGTGGAGCAGCCGCTTTCCGTGAGCAAGCTGACCGAACAGGCGGCCCGCTGCATGGACTGCGGCATTCCCTTCTGTCACGCGCACGGCTGCCCGGTGGCGAACCTTATTCCGGACTTCAACGACATGGTGTACCGCGGCCAGTGGCGCCGCGCCCTGGATTTGCTGCAGAGCACGAACAATTTCCCGGAAGTCACCGGCAGGATCTGTCCCGCCCCCTGTGAGACTTCGTGCACGCTGGGCATCAATCAGCCTGCGGTGACCATTCGGCAGCTTGAACTGCAGATTGTCGAGCGCGGCTGGCGCAGCGGTTGGATTCGCCCGGAACCGGCGCCTCAAGCCACGGGCAAACGCGTCGCGGTCGTCGGCTCCGGGCCCGCCGGTTTGGCTGCGGCTCAGCAACTGGCGCGCACCGGCCATGAAGTCGTGGTTTTTGAAAAGGCGGACCGCATGGGCGGAATTCTGCGCTACGGCATTCCCGACTTCAAACTTGAGAAGTGGGTGTTGGACCGACGGCTGGACCAGCTGCGTGCGGAGGGCGTGTCGTTTGAAACCGGCGTGGATGTCGGCGTGGACATCTCGATCCGCTACCTTCAGCGGTCCTTCGACGCGGTCCTGCTCGCGGGCGGTGCGCGGATTGCCAGGGATCTCAATGTGCCGGGACGTGAGTTGGACGGCATCGTTTCCGCCATGGACTTCCTCACCCAGCAGAACCGGCTCAACGCCGGCGACCAAATACCGCCGGACGACAGAATTTCCGCGCACGACAAACACGTGGTCGTGATCGGCGGCGGCGACACCGGCTCCGACTGCGTGGGCACAAGCATCCGGCAAGGAGCGAAAAGCGTCACGCAGGTGGAAATCATGCCCCAGCCGCCCCCCGCGCGCGACGAGTCGACCCCCTGGCCGGAATGGCCGTATCAGCTGCGCACGTCCTCGTCCCATCAGGAGGGCTGCGAACGCCGCTGGAACGTCCTCACCAAGGCGTTTATCGGCGCCAATGGGGCCGTGAGCGCCGTGGACGCCTGCGAAATCCGCTGGAAAACCGATGAAAAGACCGGCAAACGCAGCTTCGAGGAAATCCAAGATTCGGAATTCCGGTTGCCTGGCGGCTTGGTTTTGCTCGCCATGGGCTTCACGATGGAGGGCAACCAAGGCGTTCTGCAGGAGTTTGGCGTGGACACGCGGGAAGACGGGCAGGCGGTTCTGGACGAGGCCTATATGAGTTCGGTTCCTGGTGTGTTCGTGGCCGGCGACCTATCGAAGGGAGCGTCTCTGGTGGTCCGCGCCATCGCCGACGGGCGCCGCTCCGCCGCAGGAATCAACCACTATCTCGGCTTCGGCGAGGAGCTATGATTCGTCCGGGAGCAGGGATGGATCGGGTCCGACTCGGCTTGCCGAGGTGTCCTGCTCCATGAGCGACATGACGCGTTCGAAGGCATCGGCGATTTCCTGCTGCTCCTCGGGCGGCAAATCCGCCAGGGCATGGCCCAGCTGAGTGGGCAGAGGAGAGGGTGCCTTCGCCACCATGTCGCGCCCCGCATCGGTCGCCGACACAAACACCCGGCGGCGGTCCGCCGTGTCCCGCCGCCGCGTCACCAGCTCTTTGCTTTCCAGGCGGTCGATAATGCCGTTGATCGTGCTCAACCCCAGGCTGACGCCGGCCCCCAGAGCAGACTGCGTCATCGGCCCTTCCCTGACAATCACATTGAGACAAGTGATCTGCGGACCAGTGATGCGAAACAGGTGGTTCAACCGACTGGAATGAACATCGGCGGCGTGCATGATGCGCCGCAGAGCATGAATGATCCGGTCAACGGACGAATCCGTCGATGCGGAGTGAGTTTGATCCATGACAAACCTCCGAAAAATGCGAATCCTGAACGTTGGAAAACAATCAGGAAAAGACTATAGCCCAAAACTTTCGTGCCGCAAGCAAATTTCCCGGCGTACAGGGCACTTCCTTTAAAAGAATAAAAGGCTTTTATGCAATAGGTTATGCACGAACGGACGCCCTATGCGGGACGCGATGGAGAGGGCGAAAGTCCCCTTGAGCCCCCCCGTTGGGCGAATGGCGGGGCGGGTTTCCTGCACCTGTAAACGTGTCGGTTTCGGTGGATACCCGGGGTTCCAGTGTCGATAGGCCCGGCTCGACGGAGTCTCGCCCTCCAGGGGGGGACGGGATCACCCCGGTTCCCGCTCAGCGGTTGCCTTTTGTGGGCGCTGTCTTGGTGTCGGGGGTTCGTTCGGCCCACAGGAGGGGGTGGTTGTTGATGCGGTAGTAGTTGTATGGCCAGCCGACGGTTTTTTCGCCGAAGCCGAAAACGTAGGTGGCGAAGGCAATTTGGCGGTCAAGCCACTGCTTGTCGATGTGCAGGTCGAGCGTTTCGGCGTCGGTTTTTTCCAGACGGACCGGCAGGTCGGCATCGGTGAGGGGGTGTCCCGGTTTGCCGAACTGGCGGGTGCGCAATTGGGGATTGCGGTTGCGCGAGATGATTTCGAGCTGGTGATCGCCGGGGCTTGGTTTTGTGCGCTCGCCGGGGGGCTTGGCTGAAAACATAAGGACCGCCCGTCCGCTGTGCTTTTTCCACGGCGCGTGCAGCCGCAGGGTTGTGCGGTCCTCCGGCCCGGATTGGAAGCGGAGATGCAGGGTTTCGGCCTGCTTTTGCTGGTCACCAACCGGGCTGTAGATGTGGTCGGTGTCGTCCGGATTCCAACTGTGGCGTTTGAAGGCCGAGGCTTGGGCACTCTCTTTGCCGGGAGTGAATCGGAACAGCGCTCGCTGCTCGCTGGTGAGCAGAAGTGCGCCGTTGTACCAGCAGATGGCCTCGCACTGCTCCAGGATCGCGAAGGTGCGGTGCGCGGGTATCCATTGGTCGTTGGAGTCACGCTCGAAGACCACGAAACCGAGGTAGGTCGACACGGCCAGTCGACCGTCATCGGAGAGGTCCGCGCCGGTGACCACGTCGGGAACCTCGAGTTGCTGCCTGCGTACCCATCGATCCTTTTCGAGCGCATAGACGGTCGCGGGTCCGGGATCCTTGGTGATCAGGGTGGGGGTGCCGTCTTCATCCAGAAACAGCGCCTCGCAATTGTAGGTGCCCTCGGGATAGACCACGGGGATGGATTCGACGACTTCGAGCTGCCCCTTTTTCCGCAGGGTTTCGGGTTCCGGGACCTTGTAGATTCTCTGGTCGTTTCGTTTGTGCAGGTTGTCGCCCACGTCGGCGATGTGGAGCATGCCCTGGTCGTCGATGGCGATGTCCTCCCAGTCGCGCGCCTTGGCGCCTTTGACGGTGTAGGTCGCGACCAGGCTGCCGTCGAGGTGAATGGCGTATAGGTTCGGTCCGTCTCCGGAGTCGTTGTGGGTCCAAAAGACGCCTGGGTGGCGGACGCTGGGGCAGATTCCGGAGCTTTCATCGACCGGTTTTGGGCGGATGCGCGTAAGCAGGCCCGGCAGGGAGGGAAGCTCCAGGGCGGCACTCGCCCACGGCAGCAGAAGAGCGGCGCAGAGCAGTGTTTTTCGGGGCAATCGGAGGCGCGTTGGCATGTCTGGATATCCTCGCTTGGATCAGTATATCGTTGTCGATTCGGTTTCTTCCACCGGACGCGTCAACTGATCGGTCTCGAGCATGGTGCGGAAGCGCACGTCGCCTTTTTTGACCGCTTTTACGTGCACAAGCCACGTGGCTCTCTGCCCCGCTTCCAGAGCATCAAGCTCAGCAAAGTGGACGCCGCCGTTCTGCAAAGTGCCGCGGGTGGCGCCGTTCGAGGACACATACTCCACATTTTCCTCCAGCGAGCAGGTGATTTTGATGTTGGTGCTCGGAGCGCTGCCCTGGTTGGTGGCCACGATACGGTAGGTGCCGGTGCCGCCGACTTCCAGCGGGTCCGTCTCGTCGGAGACTTCCAGAAGAATTGCGGCGATGCCGGCCACGCGGGTTTTGGCGCTTGCCTCGACATCCTCGGCGCAGACCGCCGACGCTCTTGCCTTGTTGGTGAAGGTGCCGGGTTCGCGGGCCGCGAGTCGAATCGACAGACGCTTGGATGCGCCGGGAGCAAGCGTGCCGAGTTGCCATTCCGCGCCGGAGCTGGATGCTTCGCCGTCGTCGGACAGTTCGAGGATTTCCATGCCGTCGGGTACGATGTCCCGGACATGCGTGTTTTCGGCGGGGGCGTCGCCGTTGTTGGCCACGCGGATGGTGTATTGGGCGGGCCGTCCGACGTAGCGGACCGCCGGTCCCGACTTGATCAGATTCAGAGCGGGAGCGGTGACGGTGGTGCGAGTGGACGCCTCGGCGCGCAGATTCCCTGCGCCCGCGGCTGTCGCGGTTGCCGACAGCGTTCCCTTGCGCCGGGGCCGCGCATCGATGCGGAACTCGCGCGACTGGTCAATCCCCAGGTCTCCCGCGCTCAGCTCGATGGTGCGTTCTCCGTTCTCCGCGATCAGACCGTCGCCGAGTTCGACCGTCACATTCACGTCCTCGGCAACGCCGGAACCGGGGTTGGAGACGGTGACCGTGATTGGAATTCGGTCGCAGGCCATCGCGTTGTCGGGACTGTCCGCCGTGATGTTCAGCCGCGGACTGACCGCCTGGGTCGTGGTGCAGACTTTGAGGCGATAGTCGGCGGTGGCGCAGTGTTCCAGGTCGCCGTCGGTTCGGGCGTTGCCGCGGATGATGAATTCGCGCGTGTCGCCGGCTTCGAAGGGACGCACGAGCCAGCGCAGCGATCCGTCCGAGCGGGTTTCCGCCTTCGGTTCGGTGCCGGTCACCCGGAAATTGCGGTCGGGGTGTTCGATTAGCGTTACTTGGATGATGTCGCATTCGGTCAGGTTGCGCAGGATGAGTCGATAGCTCATCGGCTCGCCCGCCTTCACCTCGGCCGGCACGATGCGCTCGACCGACATCGCGCCGGCACCCTCGCGGGCGTCGGGTATGCCGCGCCGCACCAGCAGCTCGCCGTCTTGCCGTGTGCGGACTTCGCAGTCGTCAGTGTCCGCCGGGGCCTCTGTGCTCTCCTCCGGTTGGGGGGCCGGTGCTTGCGCCGGTTCGGCCACGTCCATGACGACCCGAAATCCCAGGTTTGGCGCGTCGTCATTCGGGTTGAACCAGCTGCGGTTGCCGGCTCGGCAGAACATCGGGTAGTGGCTCCAGCTCCCCCCGCGTCGAGACCGTGCCAAGCCTGTGGTCGGACCCTGGGGATCGGTTTTGTGGGTGAAGGCGTACTTGCCCTCCCGGTCGCTGCACCACTCCCAGACATTGCCGTGCATGTCGTATAGGCCCCAGGCATTGGGCTCTTTCATGGCTACCGGGTGGGGGCCTTTGTCCGCATTGTGATAGTACCAGCCGAGCTGGTTGAGTTGCTCGTTATAGCCGCATTCGTCCAGCTGCATCGATCCCGCGTGGAATGCACCCTCGGAACCGGCTCGGCAGGCATATTCCCATTCTGCTTCGGTCGGCAGGCGGTAGCGGTCGGTATCGTGTATTTCGTTCAGATTCGAGATGAATTCCTGCGCGTCGTACCACGAGATCGATTCCACCGGGCTGTCCATGCCGCCGTTCTCGAAATGCGACGGGTTGTCGCCCATGACTTCGACCCATTGTTTTTGAGTGACTTCGGCGGACTGCATGTAAAAGCCGCGGGAGAGGGTTACTTCGTGAAGGTGCTCGTCCTTGTCGCGGCCCAGCTCGTCCTTGGGGGTTCCCATCATAAACGTGCCTGGCGGGATGTAGACCAGGCGCATGTCCAGTGAGTTTTCGTGGACCGGCTCGATTGGTCGGTCGGTGATGGCGGACAGTGAATCGCGGTCTGTGGCGGGCGGTTGTTCTGGGGCTGCGGCCGTGGATGTGATGTACTTCCGATTGGGTTTGTTTTCGGTGATGACAACGGGATCATGCATTTCGACAGGCTCGGAGGAGCGGGATGTTTTTGCGGATGCCCGGTTGACTTCCGTTTGAAGGTAGTAGGTGGCGGGCGCGGTGGGTTGGGGGGGCAGGGTGGGTTCGTCGGTGACGATGGCCTCGGCTCTTTTCCTTTGCCCGTTCGTGTTGGACCAAACCATATCCGAGGTTGGTTCGTCATAGACTGCGGCCAGGCGGACATACTGGTAGGGTTCGGTGCTCGAGCGGCCGGCGGAGGTGGTGCCGTACATTCCCCCCGGGCCCGCGATTTCATGAAAGACGCGGGGGGCTTGGGCGAGCTGCGGATCGAGTGCGCGTTTGATGGACGAGACGCGTCGCGCCGCAATTTCGGGCCGGTCGCCCTCGAAGCCCTCCGGACTGGTGCTTCCGGTTGCGACGACCACGATCTTGCGGTCCTGGTTCTCGCGCAGGCAGGAGCGGGCGAAGGAGTCAAGCTGCCGCGTCTGGCGGGAATCGTCTCGCAGCACGCTTCGGCCATTGTCGAAATAGAGCGTTGCCTTCTCGCCTGCGCGTCCTGATGCATGCGAGGCAAACAGCGAATACGCCATGCGGGCGGTTTGCAGGTTTCGGTTGTAGGCGTCTCCGAGCTGCTGCATGCGCGGGCTGGTTCGGTCCTCGGCATTGCGGAGTTGCCGCATCTGCGCCATGGCGAGGGAGTGCGAGTGAGTGATGATCGCGGCCAGCGCGCCAAAGCCGTCCCGCTCGGCGCCCCGCCACCGAGTTTCGTTGGGGAAGGCGATGCTGCCGTCGTCTTGAGGACGCGGCGGATCAGGCAACGCCGGTCCACCTCCGCCCCAAGTCTGGAGCGACAATGCAAAGGCGGCTACAACAGTAACCAGCAAAGCGGGGGAACCGAATCGTCGCATCATGCTCTCATTCTCCTTGGTGGAAAGAACTTCGTCGGCGCGTGCGCGCACCCTGCAAAACACACCATACTATTACTTCAATTCGGAGAAAAACCAAGTGGGCGATGTGGAGTTCAGGGCAATTCCTTTCTGAGGGAGGGGGAGCGGCGTGATCCCGCCCCCCATCGCGCCCTGGCGCGTACCGCCCCACACACCCACACACCCACACACCCACACACCTCCTGGAGGGCGAGACTCCGTCGAGCCGAGGTGGTGGGCACTGGCGGCCCGCGTTTCCTCCGAAGGCGACGGGTTTGCCGGTGCAGTCAACCTGCCCCGCCATTCGCCCAACGGCGGGGCTCGACGGAGTCTTGCCCTCCAAGGCGTACCGCGCGAGTTTTACATTACCACGCAATCTATTGCAGAAAAACATTTTACAAGTCAGAAAAAAAGTGCCCTGGTGGAGTTGCTGCGGTACGGCATTATCGCCGCACATCCACGCCGCAGATTTTTTCCACGTACTCGTTCATCTCCAGGCAGCGCTCGCGGGTTATCGGCTGCGACCGGCCGGTGTGCGGGTAGGGCGAGAGCACGAGCAGGCGCCCCTGGGCGCACAGGTCGAAGTAGACCCCGGCAGGTTTGTACAGGGGCGGAAACCCTTCCGGCTTGATCAGGATGACGCTCCCGAAGTCCTGCTCCATCACTGCCTCGGCGATCTCCTTTTCGCCCGGCGATATGAAAGGCGAAACCACGACGGTCCCGCGCCAGGCTTGGTCTTTCACATGCGCCTTGAAACCGGGCACCTCGCTCTGGCTTGTCTTCCGTGATACCTGCACCGGGATCATTGCCGGTTTACTGATAAGATGCAGGTTGCCGTAGCCTGCCCAGCCCGGCCCCTCGGGAAGCCGGGGGTGCTTCAGGCGGTTCACGCGTACGAACAGATCGGGATTCGCCTTCCGCACGCAGTACCGCCGCGGGTTGTCGGCGATGTAATGGCGCTCGGCGCGCAGCGTATCCGGGTTCATGATCACCCGGTCGTGGTAGCCGTCCTCCCAGACATCCAGACCGGGATCACTGCAATGCTTTCGCAGTGCCGATGTCGCTCCGCTCTTGAAGCCGCGGATCGTGAGCCCCACCGGCTTCGGCAGCTTCTCCTTCACATACACGATGCCGTGCAGGTGGTCCGGCATTATGGCCAGGGTATTGGTTTCGATGGCCGGGCGGTACCGCGGGATTTCATGCCACCGCTTCTGCACAATCTCGCCCATTTCGGAAAGCCGGGTCCGGTTGTTCTCGCAGCTGCCGAACAACCGTCGACGCCCGGCGGTCAGGATCGTAATCATGTAGAACCCGGGGCGGGTGTAATCGTGGGCGTACATGCGCTTTCCCATCGTGCTCTTCCCTTTTTTTGCGTGGCGGCCCGGAATGGCGGCCCGGAATGGCGGCCAATAATGGCCGCTCGCAGTAACTGCGGCGCGGCATTGTTGCCGTGCATTAGTTACTGCGGCACGGCATTGTTGCCGTGCATTTGTCCGCCTCTCAATATACCAGCTCGCGGAAGTCTTTCATCCGGTGAAAGGTGATGAGGTTGCCGTCGTGCGGAGTCCTGGCGCGCTCGTCTCCGGAGCGGCTGAGGATGACCAGGTCGTCGCCGTCGATCACCACACTGGCGTAGTGGCGCGAGGCTTTCTCGACCGGGCCTGCCGCGACCAGGCCCGCGAAGCACCAGTCGACCATGTTTTTCGAGAAGTGCAGCGTCAGCCGCCGGCGCTGGTTGTCCGCCAAATTGTAGCGGTCGCCGCCGAGCCGGCTCGGCTTGGTCATGCTGTCGGTGGCCTGGGTCGACAGCAGCCAGTACAGCTCGGTCTGCTTGTCGTACAGCACGTGGAACTTCATCTGCCCGCCGGGCATCGGCAGGTAAAGCATCTTCTTGCCGGAGGGAGCGGTCTCCAGCATGGTTTTCATCGGCCCGGTGCCGGGCTTGTCGCCCTGTTCGACAACCTTCGCGATGCAGGCATAGCCGGTCATGCCGGTGTGGGCGCGCATGAACAGGTGGAATGTCTTGCCCTCGGGATCGTGCCAGAGGTGGTCCGGGTCCGTGAACTGCACCACGTTGGATTCCAGCCACCCGATCGGGTTCATGGGCCGGCCCTCCGCCACGAAGTTCGGCTCGTGGGGCTTCGACTCGAAGAACGGCACGCCGAACCACTCCAAGTCCTTCGGCGTCACTACGTCCTCGAACACCAGCTCGCTGGCGAATGTCCAGTTCTCGCGCTTGGTCAGGTCGTCGTCCACGTCGCCGCGCATCAGCACCGGCGCCACTTCTCCGATGTACCAGCCGCGGATGTTCTGCCGAACTCGCCGCTCCATGACCAGATACACCTTGCCGTGAGCATACTGCACATTGCATGGCGCCTGATGCCAGTGCTGGCCCTCGGTCAACTTCTCCGGATCGCTCCAGGTTTCGCCGCCGTCATCCGACCGAATGATCATCAGGTCGCCAGCCTGTCCGAGCACGTAGATCGAGGCCCCGGCAACGAATGGGCGGGCATGCATGAAGGGAAAATTCACGCGATGCCGCCACGTCTTGCCGCCATCGTCCGAGGTGTACACCCGGCCCTGCCAGAAAGCCCCCCCCGCGCCACGCTGGTATTTGACGCCATCCAGCTCCTTTGCCGCAGGGCCGCCCAGGTCGATGGTCGCCACCAGCCGCGGCCCGGCCGTGGCAACCAGTCGCCCTGCGTCGAGCCGCGCAAGGCCCGGACTGTACGAGAAGATGTGTTCCGGATCGGGGGATTCGTAGAGAGTGACGTAGTCGTCGGCCAGCGGCCGCACCGCCCGGCAGGCGGTTGATTCTTGGGTTTGCATGGGGTTCTCTTTCTTTCCTTTGATTTCTGCATGGCTGTTGGACACCGTGAGCGCACCTGCGGCAAGCACACTGAAGAACATGCCTGAACGGGCTACAATGAAACGGGGGAAGGGGGGATTGCAAGTGAGTGTCCGGAGTCACGGCGTTTTCAAAGCACCCGCCCGGCTCACCGGGCGGGGATCGGGAAAGTGCCTTTGGCGTCGGGATGGCGGCCAATAATGGCCGCCCGCGGTAACTGCCGCCCGCAGCTACTGCGGTGCGGCATTATTGCCGCACATCCCGCCGCACCCACCATCTCCGCGCATGAAAAAAGGGGCCGCCGTCGGGTGACGGCGGCCCCTTTGGGGGTTGGTCGCGCGGGCGGACCGGGGAGGGGGGTTAGCCCTTGTAGTCGCCCGGCTTGATGAGAGCGCCGTGCTTGGCCTTGGCGCCTTCGATCTTCTGAGCTGTTTGGTTCCAGTACTCGAACACGTAGTCCGGTGTGGACGGAGCGTTCTCCTTGAACCAGTCGATGTTGCGCTGGATTTTCTCCAGCCACTTGTCGCAGCGGAAGGTGAACAGGTAGTCGTACAGCTCGCGACTGAAGTCCTCGTCGAGCATCTCCTTGAACATCGGCGCCAGGTCCTCGTATTTGGGGATCAGCCCGGTCGGAGTCTGCAGAGCGTCGAATTCACCGTTGGCGCGACCGTCGAACCAGTGCATCCAGACCTTCTTGGCCAGTTTGCTGGTTGCGATTTTGCCGTCTTCGCCACACATGAAGTAGTTGGTGGAGAAGATTTTCGGGCAGTTGTCGAACTGCTCGCCGAAGGTGATGTTGTTCTCGACGTAGTCGCCGATGGGGTAGGCGATGAAGTCGAGGTTGGCCATGGGCTGGTGGACGCGCACACCCTGTTTGCCGAGGGTTGCCGCCGTGGTTTCGGACTCCAGTGTGCAGGCCTTGAGGATGATGCCGTCGCGCCAGTTGGGGCTTTCCTCGCATGGCACGGTGGTGTCGGAGTCGCGTCCGCCGTAGATGACTCCGGCTACTTCGACGCCGTCGCGGTCGTCCCAGGCGGGATCGAGGTTGTCGAGGTATTCCATGCGGATGGTGTAGCGGGCGTTGCCGTGTGAGATGGGCACTTCGTTGCCGTTCTCATCGGTTTTGCCTTCCCACCATTCGCCCTGGAAGTTGACGCCCTTCTTCGGGGTTTCGACGCCCATGCCCTGCCAGTAGGGCAGGTTGTCGGGACCGGTCAGCACGTTGGAGAAGATCATCTCCTTGGGCTGTTGGAGGGTGTCGTAGATCACCGGATCGTCCTTGGGGTTGACGTCGCGGATGATGCCGAAGATGCCGCGCTCGACGTTGGCGGCGCGGAACTGGCCGTCGATGTTGCGGAAGTAGGCGATGTCGTCGCCGACGATCTTTTCGCCGGGGATCATGGCCGTGGCGGTTTTGCCGCAGGCGGAGGGATAGGCGCCGACGAAGTAGCTGGCGCGGGCGCGCTTCTTGTTCTGGACGCTCATGATGAACATGTGCTCGCAGAGCCAGCCTTCGTTGGCGGACTTGTCGATGGCCAGGCGCATGGCGTGCTTCTTCAGTCCGACGGTGTTGCCGGCGTACTGGGCGTTCATGCTGAATACCATCTTGTTCTCGAGGTCCTGGTAGATGCGGCGCTTGTCGAGGTTGACGCAGCAGCCGTTTTGGTCGAGTTCGCCGGCACTGTGGCAAAAGCGGAAGAAGTCTTCCTTCTCCTCGGGCTTCATGTTCATGAAGTGCTCGTAGCCGCGCCGGTAGAGGATGTCCTCGGAGTGGGCGACATAGGTGGAGTCGGTGAGCTGGACGCAGCCGATGGAGAAGGGGCTCTGCGTGGGACATTCGCAGAACAGCTTCAGGATGGCCATTTTGCCCTTCATGATTCCGCTCATGATGCTCTTGACTTCCTCTTGGGCCTCGTTGTACTCGATGGTGTTGAGTCCGCCCATTTCGGCCATGCGCTCCTTGGAGACCATGAACTTGGTGTTGGCCTTGTCGCGCGCCTGGTCCTTCGGTCCGTCGTAGTGCATGGTGGCGTTTTCGCGGGCGAGCTGCTTTTCCTCGCCGCGCGTAAGGGACAGCTGACGGATGTACTCGGCATCCTTGTCGCTGTCGTCGGCCATGAAGACCGAATCCGGCTGGCACAGCTCGACGTACTCGCCGACGAAGTTGAACAACTTGGGATTCTCGAGCGCGGCGAGCTTTTTGTAGCTTTCCTCGCTCATTTTCTCCTGGAGCAACGTCTCGTAGGTGGGGTTGATCTGCATGTTTCTTTCTCCTTGGGTTGGGGTTTGGGGGTGGGTGGGACTCGGGGTGGGTAGCAAAATCCCCATCGCGGCCATAATGAGCCGTCAATGGGGATTGATGAATGCACGTGCCTGATCGTGGGGTTTGTCTGCAGGCGTTAGGCACCCTCCAGGGTTTTTCCGGACAGGGCTTTCAGGGCGTGCAGATAGCGCTCGCGCGTGCCTTGGACGACATCGTCGGGCAGCTCGGGCGCGGGCGGAGTTTTGTTGAAGTTGATGCTTTCTAGGTAGTCGCGCACAAACTGCTTGTCCAGGCTGGGCGGATTGCTGCCGGTGGCGTAGTGCTCGGCGGGCCAGAAGCGGCTGGAATCGGGGGTGAGGACTTCGTCGACGAGCA
Organism: uncultured Victivallales bacterium; assembly: GCA_964604795.1. Taxonomy (GTDB): domain Bacteria; phylum Verrucomicrobiota; class Lentisphaeria; order Oligosphaerales; family CAZSBQ01; genus CAZSBQ01. Next base: position 17,884 of record CAZSBQ010000029.1, read on the forward strand.
TGATTTTGCCGTCGGCGTCGGTGCCGAATTCGAATTTGGTGTCCGCGATGATGATTCCTCGCTCGGCGGCGTAGTCGGCGGCGCGGGAGTAGATGTCGAGGGTGAGCCTGCGCAGCTGCGCGGCATTGTCCGGGCCGATCAGGTCGACGACTTTGGCGTAGTCGATGTTTTCGTCGTGCTCGCCGAATTCGGCTTTGTAGGCGGGAGTGAAGAGGGGCTCGTCGAGCTTTTCGGCCTGCTTGTAGCCGGGGCGCAGTTCGATGCCGCAGACGCTCTGTGTTTTCTGGTAGTCCGCCCATCCCGAGCCCACCAGGTATCCGCGGGCGACGCATTCGACGGGAAAGACCTTGGCCTTGCGGACCAGCATGCTGCGTCCGCGCAGGTCGTCCGCGACGGCCTGTGCCGCTTCGGGATAGTCGGCCACGTCCGCGGAGATCAGGTGGTTGGGCATCCAGTCCAGGTAGTCGAACCAGAACAGACTCATCTGGGTTAGGACGCGGCCCTTGCCGGGAATACCGTTGGGCATGATGCAGTCGAACGCGCTCAGGCGGTCGGAGGCGACGAACAGCAGGGTGTCGCCCGCATCATAGACATCGCGCACTTTTCCGCGCTGCGGCTCGGGCATGCCGGGAATGCTGCTTTGGATGAGTGCGCCGTTTTTGTCGTACTTCATGGTCAACTCCCAACAATGCTGGTGAACCGGACCTGCCGGAGCCGGAGGGGTTTGCTATGCCCCCCGGCATCGGAGAAGTGCGAACCATAATGCTCCAAATGAGCTTTGCAAGCAGGCCGCCGGAAAAAAGTGTGGAGATGTTGTTTTTGTGGCGCTTCGTAGAGCGGCACAGGTGGGATATGGTACAAGGACCAGATGCATGCGAATGCTTTTGCATTCGCCTAGCGCCGTCGAAGCAGGTCTGATGGATCAAGGAATCAGGAACAATGAAGAACAAGCACCGCAGCGCGAAATCAGCTCGGCTTTTGGGCGTGCAGACGGCGGCTGTGGCCACGCTGGCCCGGCAAATTCGGAGCACTTGCCGATTGCGCGCCGCCGACCGGGCCGGCGTGTTGGAGGGGACGGCCGCAGGGCCTTTCATCTTTGTCTGCTGGCACAATCGCCTGCTATTCTTCCCCTCTTGCGCTCCGCGCATTCTCAGGAAACGTACGCGGGTTCTCACCAGCATCAGCCGTGACGGCGAGGTGGCGGCTCGCTACATACGTTGGTTCGGGATCGAAAGCATCCGGGGATCGAGCAGCCGTGGCGGGTTCAAGGCGCTTGTGCAGTTGAAGCGGGCGCTTGCCGACGGCAGGCATGTGTTTCTGACTCCGGACGGCCCCCGAGGTCCGCGCTACAGCGTTCAGCCGGGGGCGGTGCTGCTGGCGCGCAAGGCCGGCGCCGCCGTGGTGCCGGTGTGCCTGAATGCGTCCCGCTACTGGGAGCTGCACGGATGGGACCGCACCCAGATCGCCAAGCCGTTTGCAGCGCTGGAACTGGCCATCGGCGATTCGATCCCGGCGGAGCAGCTGGCGGAGCTGTCCACAGAAGAGGCCCGCAATCGGGTGCGGCAGGGGTTGCTGGCCATTACCCGCGACCGCGCCGAGGAACAGAGTCACAGCTCCGCCTGAAAGGCAGAGCCGCGGGGGGCAGCCGTGGCACTGGCTTTCCAGCCGGTGGGTTGGATGTCGGTTGTGCGCGCGGCGTGTGAGCTGATGCGAAACGCACTGCACGGAGGAGCAGGTGGTTCGTCTGGGTTATTTCCTGCGGCGGCGCGGGGCAGCAGCACAGCTCCGCCTGAAAGGCAGAGCCACGGGGGGCAAGCGTGGCACTGGCTTTCCAGCCGGTGGGTTGGATGTCGGTTGTGCGCGCGGCATGGGAGTTGATGCGAAACGCACTGCACGGAGGAGCAGCTGGTTCGTCTGGGTTCTTTCCTGCGGCGGCGCGGGGCAGCAGTACATCTCCGCCTGAAAGGCAGAGCCACTGGGGCAGCGTCAGGCGCTCTTGTCTCGAACCGTTTTCAGAAGCTCGGCGACTTGGGTTGCGGAGCGCGCGTCGGGGCAGAAGCGCAGGAACTGGTATATTTCCGCCACCTGCTGCAGGTGGGGCAGGTTCTCGTCGGGGATGGTTGCGCTCGAGCGTTTTATGAGTTCCCCTATGGTTTCGCCGGTTCGGCGATTCACCCCTTTGCGGCGCAGGGACCGCAGCAGGATGGTTCGCGCCTCGTTGAGTTCACGGTCGAAGGGCAGCGGATGGTGCAGGTTTCGCCGTTTTTGGCGTATGTGGATGCGGCGCCAGAGATAGATGCCCAAGAGGGCGATCACCAGTCCTCCTCCGGGGAGGGTGGTGAGGAAGCCGCGAACGGCATACAAAACGGTTCCGACCAAGGCATAAACGGCCTGGGCGAAATCGCCGCGGGACACATGGTAGCGCACCCATTGCCAAGCTGTGAGCGGAGCGTCCAACAGGGTTCTCAGCCAGGCGGGGGAATCCTGTTCGGACGGCACGCCGGCGGCGGGTGTGGCTTCCACCAGTTTCCAGCGCTTGGCCTGTCGGTCGTAGGCCTCCACCCAGGCGTGGGCGTCGCGCAACCGCGCCAGCCAGTATTTCCCCGCCGCCTGTTCGACGCAGACGAATCCGGTCACGTACCGAGTCGGCACGCCCTGGCTGCGCAGCAGGAGTGCGGCGGCGCTGGCAAACAGCTCGCAGTGTCCCTGCCGACGGTCGTCAACAAACTGCAAAACGGGGTCCTCCCCCGTGGATTTCAGACCGATGCCCAGTTTGTAGGAGCAGGTTCGTTGCAGGTGCTGGACGGTTTCGGCCATGCGTTGGGCGTCCGGGATGTCGCGCTCGCTTTCCAGCTCCAGGGTCTGAAGTTTGCTGTCAAGGTGCAAGCGAAGGGTGGAGGGAACCTGCGTGTGCCGGGAGGGGGGCGCGGGGACGGGGGATGGGAAAGGGTATGCGTCCTCATGGATGTTGGTCAGGATGCGGCAACCTGAGTTTTGCTTCCATCCCTTGTGGAAGAGTGCGCCGTCGCTGTCCTCCCGCATTTCATCGGCGACCATTTCGAAGCGCCGCCCCGCGGGGGGGGCAAGCAGGACGTCCGTCTCATGGCGGCTGGCGGGGAGGACGACCATTGTTTCGGAGCGCACGGGGCCGTCGGGTCGGGGCAGGGGACGGTCGAAAATCGTGTATATCCGCTGGCCTTCGGGCCAACTTTGCGCCAGCATTCTCTCGTCCTCGTTCTCGCCCTGGGTCCATCGCCCATTGTTGTAGTGGGTGTAGACTCGCCCGCGCATGTATCCCGGCGGTATGGAGCTGAGGACGCGGATCACCGGTGTTCGGTTTTGGTAGCTGCGGTACGGCAGCGTGCGCCACAGGTCGACTTGGCGGCCGAACACCACTTGGTCGGACCGGCGTTCGCCGTATTGGCGGATCAGCATGTTTAGGAGTCGCCCCAGAGCCGGTTCGCATCGCTGAACGAGTTCTCGGGATCCGATCGTGAATCCGCCCATGGCGCCGAACGCGACCAGGATCAATGCTGTGCGCATCCATTGGTGGTGCCGGCGGGTGGCGGGTTTTTGCACGCCCAAGGACATGATGCGCGGGCAAAGCAGGGCCAGGCAGACCAACGCAAAAGCAGTGCCGACGGCATACAGGGTAAGGAAGTCGTCGGCCAGGTTGCTGGACCATGGGAAGCGGACATTCTCGGGCGCCTGGCTGGTGGCGTTGCCGGTCAGCGTGAGGACAATCAATCCCATGGCCGCGACGGCGGTGTAGCTGGAGGCGCGGTGCGCCGGGATCAACAGAGCAACGCCCAGGTAAAGCAGGAGCGGTCCGTACACGTCGGCGGGCAGGATGAAGAAGCGGGCGGACTCGACGGGGAAGAACTGCACGTCGATCATGCCCGCGACCAAGGCCGTCACACCGCTGTACACATACATGCGCGTGGAGGGTGACGCGCCTCTTTTCAGGGCAGCTGCCGCAATCAGGCCGACCACGGTCGCGATCAGCGTCTGCGGTGCATCCGCGGCAATGGAGTACAGGACCGCGCTGTTCAGCAGCAGCAGTGCGCATAGAACCGGCACCAGGGGATTCCGCGAGGCCGGGAAGCTGCCGGCAGTGTTCGAAGCGTCTGATTGGGAGGCGGAAATCGGCATGATCAAATGTGTCGGCAGTGGCCGTCGCGGATGGATTCGGCCGTCACCGGGGTGACGTAGGAGGGCAGGTTGCGCCGGTCCGGCAGGGCGTGACGGAAATGGACGACGATCACTTTGCAGGGAACGCCGCTGGCGATGAGTTCCTCGACCAGGTCTTTGCGGGGGCTATTCCACAAGTTGACGATGAACAGAATCCCGCTCATGTTCGAGGGCTCGCCCAGCAGTGCCGTCTTCAGCTTGCCGAAGGTGGTGTCGTGCGTGGTGTAGTCCTGGCAGGCCAGAATTTCCAGAATGCGGTCCTGGACCGACAGGCTGCGGCTGCCGGCAAAGCGATAGACGCGGCTGCCTGCGGCGAACAGGTCCACGGCATAGTCATGGGCGGCAAAGTGATCCGCGGTGGCCGCGGCCAGCGAAACCATGGACTCGAACTCGATGCGGGGGCCGAAGCGTTTGCGCATTTCCTCGAAGGGATGGCGCTCCAGCACCGTGTCCAGAACCAGTCCCATGCGACAGAAGTATTCCTCTCTGAACTCTTTGACGACCGGTGTTCCCGTTCGCGCCCACGAGCGCATGTGCAGGTGGCGCAGGTTGTCGCCTTCACGAAACTCCCGACAGCCCAGAAACTCCAGGCTGGCACCGGCGACCGAGCTTCGCGGCGCTCCCTCGGCATGGTGTCGAATGCCGGCGGGAAAGTCGATCCTGAGCAGCGGTGTGAACGACGGATAAATGACCATCGTTTGCGGACGTCCGCCGGTTGCACCGAATCGAAACAGATGGAAGGGGAACCCCGAACAGGCCCGGACCGCAGGCACGGCAAACTCGCCGCGGCAGGCCGCTCGAAGAAGGGCGGTACCCGTTTCCGTTGTGCCGCGGCGCAATTCCGGAAGCCCCCAGTGGCCCTGGTGGAATTCCAACGCATGCGGCAGCGGCAGGGTGTCCACCTCGATGTCCCAGCATGGCAATCTCCCCTTTTGGACAAGCCGATACGAAACGGTGGCTTCGCTCCCCGCCGCCATGCGGGGCGGAAGGACGCGTTCCACGTTCAGCCGCGGGCGCAGAATCCACCCCATCGCGATGTCCACGGCAAACAGCGAGATCACTCCCAAAGCCAGAAAGTGTGCCGGCAGGGCGGGAGTCGTCACGCTGTACGGCCCGATCAGAACAAAACAAATCAGCACGATTCGGCCCGGCAGGGTAAGGTGACGAACCGCCAGCGCGTACAGCCACACCAACGATGTCAGCGTAGGAGATTGGTAGCCGCCGTGCCGCCGCAGGTGAAATCCCAAATCGCGCGGCCCGGCATAGAAGCGTCTTCGCAGTTCACGATACCATCGCATAAGGGGGACTCAAGGCTGTGAGGCGTGCTACTGGTGGAGGGGGCGGCATCTTTTTCCGGAGGGGGCACCTCTCAAACCGGCACCGGCGTCGCCGCCAGGATGTCCTCGACCATGTCCTCGTTGGTCGTGCCTGCGTACTGTGTCTTGGTGTCCAGCACCAGCCGATGGGCGAGCACACCGACGGCGAGGTCCTTCACGTCGTCCGGCAGCGTGTAGTTCCGTCCGCGCACAAACGCCAGCGCCTGCGCGCACCGATACAGCGTGTTGGACGCACGCGGGCTTGCGCCCAGTCTCACCCGGCTCTCCTGCCGCGTGGCGCGCACCAAGTCGGTGATGTAGCGCAGAATGTCCTCGGCCACCACCACGTCACGAGTCGCATGCTGCACCTCGACCACCTCCGCCGGAGTGATGATCGGCTCGAGGGCGTCCAGCGGATGCGAGATGCGCTGCCCCTGAACAATCTCCATCTCCTCGTCCTGCAGCGGGTACCCCATCGTCAAGCGCAGTGCAAAGCGGTCGAGCTGCGCCTCGGGCAGTGGGTACGTGCCGTGATACTCCACCGGATTCTGCGTGGCGATGACGATGAACGGCGATTCGAGAACATGTGAATCGCCCTCGACGCTGACCTGTCCCTCGTTCATGGCCTCAAGCAGGGCGGATTGCGTGCGCGGACTGGCCCGATTGATTTCATCGGCCAGCAGCACGTGCGAAAAAATAGGTCCGGGGCGAAACGTGAAGTCACCGGTGTTTGGGGAGTACACCATCCCGCCGAGGATGTCGGTCGGCAGCAGGTCGGGAGTGAATTGGATGCGCCGAAAGCGCGCCTTGACGCAGACCGCCAGAGCGCGGGCCAGCGTCGTCTTGCCCACCCCGGGGACATCCTCGACAAGCACATGCCCGCCGGCGCACAAGCCCACCAGAAGTTTCTCGATGACGTCGTCTTTGCCGCGAATGACGCTCTTCAGGGCCGAAGCCACCTGTTCAATGTGATGATTGTCCGCCATTGAAACCCTTGAAAATGCGTTGAGTATGACCCTGAAAAATCCTGGATTTCCGCGTGAACGTTGCGCGGATTCAGGATTGCTGCGGGCACAATAGCCCGCCTCGCGCAAATCTCAACCTGCGACAGGTCCGTTCCCTTATCAGTCATCAGTGATCACCGGCTTTGTCAAACGTCGTCGACGTGGTACATTTCCACTTGTCCAAGAAAAAATTCCCAATCGGATTCGGAGAGGTGCCGGAGCGGCCGAACGGGGTGGTCTCGAAAACCACTGAGCACGCAAGTGCTCCCAGGGTTCGAATCCCTGCCT
>CAZSBQ010000030.1:0-3902 GCA_964604795.1 uncultured Victivallales bacterium
AGTCGCCGCCATGTTCGAGCATGGCGTAGACAGCAAACGGAGAATAGCCGGTGTTCGGCTCGAACGGCGCGGCGGCGGAGCTGAACACGTAGAAGGTGCGTCTGTCAAACGTGGCGGAGTGGTTGCCGGTCGTCTTGCCGGGCCTGCGCCAGAGCTGGTTGCCGCCGGATTCGCCGATCCGCTGCCAACCGTGGGCCTCGAGGACGGGCGCGATCTCGCCCCGCTGGTTGAAGTCGTCACCGGGACGGGGCGAACTTGTAAGGATTCCTTTACAGTTGCCCGACACGGGCGCAGAGGGCGCGGTTGGGGCCATTGGGGCCACAGGTGCGGACGGCTGCGCCAGTCGCTCGAGCAACGCGCCAGGAACGGCGACTGGCGCGTCGGGGGCCGAGAGCACCTTTGCCAGGCGGTGCGGGCGATCCGGAATGCTGTCGCCTTTGCAGTTCCAGGTTCCGGGCAGCCGCCAGATGCGGGCCGGGTTGTGGACGGCCTGATCGATCTCGACGCGGTCGTCACCGGCGGATGCCAGCGCTTGAAGACAGCGCTGCACCAGGTCGCCGTCTTCGGCTGGCAGATCGATGGGGTAGAGAAGTTGCCCGCCGTTGCCAGAATCGATGACCACCGGATCGGACCAGCCGAGCGTGGCCATCCCGTCACGCACCTCGGTTGCTTTGGCGACGGCCAGCTCATGCTCGGCGTCCGTGGCCGAGATGCCCGCCGGGCGCACCGGGTCGCAGTCCACCGGCAGCCAGCGCCGAACCAGGACGTCCGCGTCACTGGTGGTCGGTTCCTGCCCGGCGGGCCGGATGCGGTTGGCGGCACGGGCCAGCAGGGCCGGGTTCACCGGATTCAGAGTGACGTAGATGCCGCGTGCGGCAGTGATCTCCGCCAGTGCGGCGGGCACCGCGTCGATGTGCTCGAAGTCGAAGTAGCCCGACTCGACGTGGGGACGCCGATAGCCCGGGCGTTCGGCATCGAGCGCCCGGACCTCGAAGACGTCCCCCGGCCGGAAGAGCAGGCGCAGGAACGCGATGATCCGGTCGGGATCGTTTTCGCGCCTATCGTTCATACCCGTTTCGCCCCTGCCGCAACGGCGGTTTCAGTCATCCGGTGGCCACAGCCGGGGACGCGGCAGCCGCCTGGGCGTGCGTGCGCCACGAAGAGCAGCCGATTCGCACTATGCCGCGCAAGCCGGGCTCCCCATTCGGCGGCGGCCAACCCGATGCGCGGCGAGTGGGGGCACTCGCTTACGGCGTGGAGCAGCGCCAGCTTCACGGCCAGTTCCCTGGCGTGCCGCCAGCACTGTCTGCTGAATTCACAGCTCGGTTCTGCGGCCGCCTGCGGAACGCGATCCAGCACACCCATGGCTGTTTCGTCCCGGCTGACCGTCAGTGGCGCGGGGAGTCCGTCCAGTGCCCGCTGCCGGGCGCCCCACCACCTTGCGGTCTCGACGATCGCAGGGGGCAGCTCGGACGCGCCGGGCCGGTTCATTCTCTCATGTGTCGCGCTCTCCAGAATGAGCATCCGGGAGAACAGGTCGCAGGTCCGCTCCGACAGGGCCTCGAAGCAGCTCCGGGACATCGCCGTTCCCAGGATGGTCAGTGACGGTTCGACGATCTCGGTGGGCCACCCGCTTCCGGCCACGTGCCGGGTCGGGATCGACTCGGCGGAAGCATCGTGCAGCCTGACGAGGGCTTCGTGGATGTCCCTTTGTCTGCCGCCGCGCGCGCGGTCGAAACGACCGAGCAGCGACCCGATCTCGTCCATCTGGAAGAGCATGGACGGTGTGCGACAGAGCGCATCCTCGAGGCCCTGCCACGAGGCGATCCCGCCGCCGAGGCAATCGGCCGCGCCCGCAGCCTCCGTGATCCGGGCGTTGACCGCCTGCGGGCGGTCCTTGCCGCAGCCCTCCGGCCCCAGCGCGAGGACATAGACGTTGGCGCGGATGCCGCCAGGCACGCAGACCTGGCGGCCTGCCAGGAACGCCTGCAGGGCCAGGGCTCCGGCCAGAGCGGCGACACGGTTCGGGCGTGGGGCGGTGGCGAGCGTGTGTTCCATCACCTCGGTGATGAAGCCGGGCACATGCAGCAGTTCCTCGGGCAGCGGGCTCGGGTCGGTTGTCTGTGTCGTGTGCATGGTAGTCACTCCTCTGTTCGTGGTATGCGTCTCGGGTCTCAGAACGGGATATCGTCGTCATCGTCCCAGGCGACGGCTGGCGCGAGTACCGGTTCTTCATCGCGACAGTCGTTCCAGCCCGGTTCGGGGTAGTACTCCGGCTTCTCTCCCATCTCGTAGGCAATGACCCGGTCGAACCGCTCCCCGGAAACGGCACGCACCGTGATCTTCCGGATTTCGGCCAGCGCGCCGTCCTCGGCCAATCGGACTGCCTCGGCCGCACTGGTCGGCGGCGGCATCATCGACCGTTCCGTCCACCACTGCACGAACTTCTGCCGGGCCCAGCCCGTGTGTTCGGGGCAGACCCATTCGCTGACGTAGTGCTGCCAGCCGGTGCGGTACTCGATGCGCATGGTCTTGGGATGGTCGTCGTCCGCGCCGCGCTTGGTATGGACCGAGTAGTAGACGGCGTGGACATCGTACTCGGTGTCGGTGATCTCGCCGGAGAGGATCGCTGCGCCGTCCGCCTGCGCTTCGTGGGGCTGTCTGTCCGGCGGCGGGAACTCCGCGCCGCATTCGGGGCAGACTTGGTAGGCGGCATGCACCAGCGCGCCGCACTCGGGACATTCCTTCGCGGGCGCTTCGCCGTCGCCGTTGCCCTGCGTGTTCACCTGCACCGCGTCCACCGGGCCGTGACGCATGACGTTGCCGCCATAGTCCAGCACCAGGCAGTCGTCCTTACCGGGATGCAGGCGGGTGCCGCGCCCGACCATCTGAACGTAGAGCCCGGTGGACATGGTCGGTCGCAGCAGCACGACGCAGTCGACGTTGGTGGCATCGAATCCGGTGGTCAGCACGTTGACGTTGGCTAGGAACTTGAGCGGCGGCTTCGGTTCGAAGAGCGTGTCCGGGACCGGCTCGCCCCGGAATTGGGCAATGGTCTCGGCACGTTCGGCGGACGGGGTGTCCCCGGTGACGACACCGCATTCCCGACCGGAGATGCGGGTGATCTCCGCCGCCACGTGCTGGCAGTGTGCCACGCTGGAGGTGAAAATCAGGACCGACAGCCGGTCGCGGGTCAGTTCGACGATTTCCTGGCAGGCCGAACGCACCAGGTCGTCCTGGTCCATGGCCGCTTCCATTTCGCTGGCAACGAACTCACCGCCACGCACATGCACACCGGAAAGATCGGCCCGGGCCCGGCCGCCGCGCGAACGCAGGCGGCACAGGTAGCCCTGCACGATCATCTCTCGAATTCCCGCCTCGTAGCAGATCTGGTTGAGGATGTTCTCGGGACGGCAGATCTCGCCGCCCTTGAGCCGGTACGGCGTCGCGGTCAGCCCGATCACGCGGACGTTTGGGTTCACCACATGTGCATCTTCGAGGAAAGTGCGGTACCGGCCCTCGCCGTCGACGGGGATCAGGTGCGCCTCATCCACGATGATCAGATCGAACGGCCCCAGTTCGCAGGCTCGGCGATAGACGGACTGGATGCCCGCCACGAGGACAGGCGTGTCGGTGTCGCGGCTGTTGAGACCGGCGGAGTAGATGCCGATCTCGAGGTCCGGGCACAGCCTGCGGATCTTGTCGGCATTCTGCTCGAGCAGTTCTTTGACGTGGGCCAGGATCAGCACCCGGCCGTTCCACACGGTCACGGCGTCGGTGGCGATTTGTCCGAGCACGAGCGATTTTCCGCAACCTGTTGGCATAACGACGCAGGGGTTGTCGTCGTGGTTCCGCAGGTGTTCATAGACCGCCGCCACCGCTTCCTCCTGGTAAGGTCGCAG
>CAZSBQ010000030.1:4002-24306 GCA_964604795.1 uncultured Victivallales bacterium
GCGCAGACCCGTTCGCGGTACCGGCGTCCCTGGCGGCTGATCAGCGTCCGGGGCCCGACACGGCGATAGTAGTGATTCACGCTCGGTGGATATGGCAATTCGATCTGAAGCATCGACGACACCTCCATGAAAAGAGAGGGGGAACGGGGCGCGGGCCAAGGAGCGAAACCCGGCATCCCCGCTCCCCCGGTGGGTTCACAGGTTTACCGCTGCCAGGGCGGCGTGGACTTGGTGGCCTGCGGGGCGGGCGCGGAAGGCGACGCGCCGGGCATCGGCACGGGCTTGGAGAAGGCGGCTTCCTTCTTCTCGTAGCCCTTGATCTCGTTGGTGATCTCGCCGGTGTCCTCGCGCTTCTTGCAGGCGACCTTGACCGACAGCGGCAGGTTGTGCAGTTCGCAGGAATCCTTGGGCTGCAGCACACCGACAGCCCGGCAGATGGCGGAGAGTTCGCCACGGGCGATCTGCACCGCCTGCTGGTTCGGGTTGTCGAGGTTGAGCCGGGCCCAGAGCTTGCGCCCCTTGCACGGCCCGTCGCTGATCTCGAAGGTCAGCTCGAGATAGTGGCCGTTTCCGGCCTTGGTCGGCTTCATCTCCGATTCGGTGATGACGGCGACATACTTGCCCGCCGGTACCGGGTCGAAGGTTGCGGCGGGGTCTACTTGGTTGGCATCAAATCCGTTCAGGTTGGCCATGATTATTCTCCTTGGCTGGGGTTCAGTTCATCGAGTTCGAAGGTCTGGGGCAGGACGGTCACGGTCAGCTTGTAGGCTGTCCGGCGGCCGCCGCTGACGGCGAAGACGAAACCGTCCTCGCGGGCTTCATCGAGCAGCGCCTTCAGGCGCGCCGCGTAGTCACGGGCTTTCTCGTCGTGGTTCATCGGGATTGCTCCTCTGTTTGCGGAAACTGGTGGGCAAGGCCGTCGGCCACCGCGCCGGTGAACGAAGTCCAGTCGAAGGGGATGGTCTCGGGCATGCCGTAACGGTTCTTGGCCAGGGCGCGCGGGGTTTCGCGGGTGACCAGGACGCGGTTGCCGTCGCCATCCATGCGCGCCAGGCACACGAAATCCGACCACTCGACGAACACGTTCAGGTAGCCGTCCGGCAGTTCGGCGGTGGTCTTCTCCGTGGTGATGCCGTCCACGTCGGTGATCTCGCTGCGCTTGGCATGCGCCAGCAGGATCACGGCGATCCCGCGATTGACGATGCGGTCAAGCTGCGGCAGCAGGACCTGGTAGACGTGGTTCTTCATCACCTGCTTGCCGTTCCCGTAGCCGCCGTGGGAGCGGTTCAGGGTCTGGTCGAGTTTCCCGGCGGAACCAGCGACCTGTTCTTCCACGCGTCGCAGCAGCCAGTCGATGGAGTCGATCACCAGCGTCTGGTAGGGATGGTCCTCGCGTTCGATGGCCGTCAGCCATTGGCTGATCTCGGGCCAGGTCGAGAGGTACGGCGTGCGGTTGGATTGGATCGCGCCCGCGCCATTCTCGCAGTCGATGATCAGCGAGTCGGTCGCGGTCGCGCCGAAGGTCGTCTTGCCGATCCCGGGCGGACCGTAGACGATGCCCTTCGGGGCCGAGGGGGTGGGTTTGACGATGATGGTTTCGAGCAGAGACATGTGTGGTTTCTCCTTGTGGGTTGGGGGTTACACGCAGTCGAAAACGCGGACGGTTTCGTAGCCGGTCGGCCACGTCGATGTGGCCAGGCATTCCTTCAGCCGCTCGATGGCGGCGGCATTCTCGGCATCGGCGAAATCCAAGGCGGATTCGGCAACCAGCCAGACGCCGACGCGGAACGGCTCCTTTTTCTCCACGGCCACGATGTGGACCGGGAAGTTGGTGCCCGAAGCAGCGCGCAAGACGGCGCGGTAGAAGGCCACCTGGTGCAGGTAGCTGTAGCGCCGGGCATCCGCCTCGAACCAGGTCAGGTCGTCGCAGGTCTTGAGATCGACGATGCCGTGATCGGCGTGGAAGTAGTCGGGACGGACCTGGCACGGGATGCCGCAGTACTCGGCGCGGCACACACCTTCGGCCACGCCCCATTTCAGCAGTCCCGGTGCGACCGGGTGTGCCTGCACTGATTCATGAAGCCGCTCGACAAACGCGGCATCTTCATCGGTCAGCACAGATTTGTCCTGTGCGTCGGCCCATTCCTGGAAGGCCTTGGTGGCCTTGCCGAACGGCATGCCGGTCCGGGGATTGATCGGCCCGCCGACCGCATACTCCGCCTCGAATGTCTCGCGACCTTCGAGGATCAGCGTATGGGCGGCACGACCGAGCAGGTAGGCCGGGGTGTCCTTGTCCTCGATCAGCCCGAGCTGCTTGCGATGGAACAGCTCCGAGCACTTGCGGAAGTCGGCCAGGCGATGGCTGCTCAGATAGCTGTGCGCCTGGGCGTGGTAGACGGCCGCGTCTTCGGTGATCAGAAAGTCGGGGCGGATCATGCTTCCACCCCCTTCCCGCAGGCGGCGCAGGCACCAGTCTCGCAGCCGCTACAGCCGCCATTCCCGCGACCGCCGGACATCCGCTTCCCGTTGCCGGGAGCCGGGCGCTCGGCGCGGTCGTCCTTCGAGATCAGCGTCACCTGGAAGGCGTCTTCGCCGAACTCGTGGATCAGGAACTGGGTGAAGATCAGGACAAGCTGACGGGTGACTTCGTTGTCGCCGTCGATCACGCAGGCGTGCTTCTTGTCACCGAAGAGGTAGCGCATGGAAAGCCGTACTTCGGCCTGGCCGTGCAGTGCCTCGGCGGCAATGATGGCCATGATCAGGGTCGCTTCCGCCTGATCCAGCGGCACCTCGTTCTCGAACTGGTAGCGGTAGACAGTCTTGCTCATTTGTGGTCTCCTGTGGTTGGGGTTCTCTGCGAAGCACCGGCGCTGTTCATTTCTTTCACCGCCGGGCGTCCGGTTGGCGGGGCTGACAGCTCGTTCCGCTCATCGCCAGTCGTCATATCCGGCCTCACGGAAAGCCTGCCGAATCGGTACGATCACGCGGTCGTAGAAGGTCTTGCGGGGGATGCCTTCGGTGCGCGCCAGGTCGCTGATGGAGCGCCCCTCCATGATCCCGTCGCAGCAGGTGCGCAGGCATTCGGGAAGGCGACCGACCACGGCATGCACATCCATGCGCAGGATGGTCTCGTCGTGCCGGGACCGGTTGCGGCGACCGAGGTGGATGTCGATCTCGTCGGCACCCAGGAGGTCCAGCAGCGTGCCGGTTTCGCCGTCGGTGTCGTCGCGATGTCGTGCGTCGAGGGATTCGGCGTCCCGGTGGCAGCGGCGCTTCTGCCGGGACCGGTCGCGCAGAATGCGCCTGGATTTTCCGTCAACCACGAGCTGGATGAAGGTGGTGAGCTTGCCGCGCCGGGCGTTGTAGAGGGGCAGATGCTCGAGCAGGTCGAGCGTGAGTTCGGAGATGACGTCTTCGAGATCGGCCGGACCGAGCCCGGACTTGCCGATCATGTTCTGCGCAGTTACTTCGATGTTCGTGCGTGCATACTCTGTGAATTCGGGATGGTTGGCATCCATTGGGAGCCTCCTTGTCGGGCCAGGAGGCGGGGGGGGGCGGATGCCGACCGAATGCGGGCAAAATGAAAGCGGAGGGAACCGCAGGGACGCCGTTGTTTCGGCGGCACCTACGACTCCCTCCGCTTCGCGGCTGGGGTTGATAATCGTCCGATACCTGAATGGTCGCTTGCTTGTGGCGGGAGCCTACCCCGTGGTCAGGCGTGGTTGTCCTCTTCGGCTGTGCCGGTTCCGGCTATGCGTTGGCGGTTTCGTTCCCGTTGCTGTCGAGCTTCTCTTTCTTGATCTCCACCCACAGCTCACGCTGCCGGTTCCAGTCCGGGACGCGGGTCAGCGGCTCGATGTACTTCTGGCTGATCGGGAAGCGCCTGCCGTCGGTCTTGGGGAAGAACAGGATCTCTTCCTGGATATCCGGCGCGAGCAGGATCAGGTCCATGATCTGGGTCATGCGCGGTCGGGTCACCTGCTCCCGGCGCGCGAGTGTCGCCATGTCGCGCACCTCCCCCTGACGCAGCATCTCGTCGTAAGTGATGGCCAGCGCCATGAGTCGGCTCAGGCGCGGGATGCGTCCCTTCGGTCGCTTCGGGGGCTTGCCCCGGCGCAGGTGGTTGTGGTACTTGCGGCCACGCTTGAAGTGGACGCTCCTGGTGACGGTGTACGGATTCATGGTGTCTATGCCTCCTTGGCGGCGCGCTCCTCGTTGAGCGCCTTGATTCCGTTGGGGTGAAAGGTGATGGACACGGTGCCTTCATTGGCATCGTACTCGACGCGCTCGATGACGAGCATGAGCAGACGCCACTGTTCCTTGCTGGTGAGGGTGTCCCACACGGGGTTGAACTCCCCGCAGGCGGTCGTGATCTCGTCCTCCGTCAGGACGCCTTCGCGCAGGTTCTCCAGCTCCTCGGATGCCGTCTCGAAGTCGCGGGTGGTGGCATCGATGCGTTCGTGAAGCGAGGCCAGGCGGGACGCCGAGGTCGGCAGGTCGGCGCTCAAAGACAGGGATTCCATCTCCTTCTTCATCGCGTCCAAGTCCTGGCGCAGGAGGCGGCAGTGCTTGTCCTTCTCGATGATCTCCGCAGCCCGGACTCGCTGGCTTTCCTCGACCACCCGACGGACCAGCTCTTCGTCGCGACCGACGGCGCGGATTTCGTCGATCACGAAACTCTCAATCTCGTTAGCTGGCAGAGACGGCTGCGGACACTTGGCCCAGCCACGCCTCTGGGCATGGGTGCAGACGTAGTAGCGGTAACGTCGGTTGTTGCTGACCGAATAGCTGTGGATCATGCGTGTCCCGCAGGCCTTGCACCAGAGCAGGTGGCTCAGCATGGACCCGGAGCGGTTGCGCAGTTCGCCGCCGCAGCGTCTGTTGCGGGCGAGCAGGCGCTGCACCCGTGCGAACGTGTTTTCGTCGACGATGGGCTCGTGCTGGCCGGGATAGACCTTCCCGTGGTGGCGCACCTTGCCGAGGTAGATCGGGTTGGTCAGCAGGTTGTGCAGCGAGGTCTTCATGAACGGTTTGCCCTGGTGGACCTTCCCCGAGCGGGTGACCCAGGTCTTGTTGGTCCAACCCCGGCTGTCGAGTTCGTCGAGGACCTTGCGCAGTGTGCCGAGTTCGAGGTACATGGCGAAGATGCGGCGGACCTGGTCGGCTTCGGTGGGGTTGACGCGGATCTTCCCGCCCTGCGGCACCACGTCGTATCCGAGAACCGGGGAACCGCCCGACCACTTGCCCTGCTTGCGCGCCATGTGAATCTTGTCGCGGGTGCGCTCGGAGATGACCTCCCGCTCGAACTGCGCGAACGAAAGCAGGATGTTCAGCGTCAGCCGCCCCATGCTGTTGGCGGAGTTGAAGCTCTGGGTGACCGAGACGAAGGCGACGCCGTGTTCCTCGAAGACGCCCATGATCTTGGCGAAGTCGAGCAGGGAACGGGACAAGCGGTCGACTTTGTAGACGACCACGCAATCGATATCTTCCTCCTCAACGTGCTTCAGCAGACGCTTGAGCGCGGGCCGGTCGGTATTGCCGCCGGTGTAGCCGCCATCGTCGTAGCGGTCGGGGAGGCATTGCCATCCCTCGCCGACCTGGCTGGCGATGAAGTTCTCGCCCGCCAGGCGCTGGGCATCGAGTGAGTTGAATTCCTGGTCCAGTCCTTCATCCGTGCTCTTGCGCGTGTAGATCGCGCAGCGCACGGGCTTCTGTGCTTCAGTCGTTGTTGCCATTGTCCGTGCTCCTCGTTTTGCTCTTGAGTCCGAAAAACGCGCGACCATTCCAGTGCGAGCCGGTCACGGCCTTGGCCACTCCGGAAAGGGAGCCGTACAGCTCGCCCTCCCACCGGACCCCGTTCTCGACGATCTCCGCCAGGATCAGCCGCCCCTTGTAGACACGCTCGAGCTTCGTGCCCGGCAGAATGTCCGTCTCGTGATCGAGGATGGCGGCGGGTGCCGGTCGGGTGACGACGTCCCCGTCTCCGCGCGGCGGCGGTTTGGGCGCGGTCAGGCGGACATCCGAGTCCCTGGCCAGCTCGATGGCCCGCTGCCGGGCGCGGTAGGAGATGCCCCCGCGGGCATTCGCCTGCATGCGCCAGATGATCCGCTTGATCAGGTAGGGCTTGTGCTTAGTGGTGTTGGTCTCGTGAAAGACCTGCTCGTACCGCTCCTGCAGCTCGGGGATGGTCATCCCCTGAAGGGCGGCCAGTTCACGTTCGACATCGATTCGCATGGTTGTTCTCCGTTGGTTTGGAACTCGTTACCGGACAACCACATGAGTCGCTGAAGAGGGCGAAAGCTCAAGTCGTCCTCTCCCGGAATCCGAGAGTTTTTCCGAGCTTTCTCGAAGTGCCCCCGGACGACGCGCAAGACGGACGATGGCGGAAGAGAAAAGGCGGACGATTTCCTCGCGCCGCTCGTCGGCTGACGACGGGACCGGATCGGTCAAATACGACATGGCAGAACTCCTTGTTCGGGCGTTGCCGCCTACGGAATCCTGCGCTTCGCGCCGGGAATGCCGTCCGACGAATGGCTGGCGTCGAGGTGACGCGCTCTGTATGGCTCTGTTTATTTTATTCACCGTCACTCTCCGGGTTGGCGGAAAAGCGGGGGCATTTCGGGGAGAATCCGTCTACCGCGAAGCCGCCCGGCGGTTATCGACCACTTCCAGGTGGCGGGGCAGTCCCGCCGCGACGATGAGCGAACTGACCGTGCCGTCGCCGACGCGGCGGAGGTGATCGAACAGCTCGACGATCTCGCGCTTGAGTTCGGTGTCCGCCTGCACCAGTTCGCGGCGCGGACTGTTGTCCCCGCCCCCGAGCTTGATCTTGCGGACCACGCGGGTGTCGTCGGTGAATACGGGTTCGCCATCCCGGACGAGCAGGTTCTCGATGCAGGCGTGATTGGCCTCCTGCATGACCTCGACGAGATGGCGTTTCGGGGCGGAGAGCTGGGACTTGCGGATCGGGCTGGCCTTCATAGCGTGCCTCCCTGGCAGATTCGGTTGACCGTCTGCGCCGTCGCACCGTGCTTCGGCGTCTGCCTGGGGGGCGGATTTCACGAAAGACCGACCCGCCCTGAAAAGAAAAGCGCAACCGCCGTATCTTCAGGCGGTTGCGCTTGGCGATTTCACTTTGTCGATTTCACGAAGGACCGACAAGTGAAATCGGGCTATCCCCGGTACTCGATGATCTGCCGGGGATCGTGGACGATCTGCCAGAGCCATTGCAGCTCGCGGTCGTCGTCTTTCAGGGCGCGATAGACGGAGGCGGGACTGGTCCCGATGAGACCGGCGAGCTGCTTCTGCTGTACCGGGGGCAGGTTGTCGTCCCACCGACGAGACAGGAGGCTCTTCCGCGACAGGATTTCCTCGTGCAGGGCTTTCTTCAGCAGGTCGATGGCCGCCGCCCGGGGTGCGCGCTTCTTCGGCGGTGCCGAAGCGGGTTCGGTCGCTGCCACCACGCTCGCGACCTGGCCCGTGACCGCGTTGGCGTCGAACCGGAGCCCGCCGTCCTCGAGCATGGCCAGGTGACGCACCTCGAAGACCCGGTCAGGGTCGAGCGCCGGTGGTGTTCGAGGCGTGACGCCCATGATGAACAGAACCGAAACACCGTCCGTCGGCAGGCTCGGGTGGAGATCCTCGGTCACGCGACGCGCCAGCCACAGCGTCCGCGACTGGCGAGCGATGGGCGCGCGCCCCAGGTTCCACAGCCGGTTGGGCACGACCTCCTGCGGTCCGCCCGTACAGGCAAACGTGTCGCCCAGCAGGGAAGCCACACGAGCGTAGTCCGGCACCCATTGACGAAGCCGGTCCGGGTGGATCGGGACGCGACCGCACTCGGGACACATGATGAACATCCGAGTGCGCCCGTCGGGATAGCTGAAGCGAAACACCTCTCCCACGGTCCCGAGGTCACACCCGTCGCATTCCGCCGACCTGGCGGTTCGCGTCGGTTTGAGAAGCCCCGCATCGAACAGGGCTTCCCGGACGGACTTCGGGAAACGCATCACGTCGTCGTGCGTGAGGACCGGGCTGTCGAGTTGCGCCAGGTCCCAGAACAATTGGAGTGCGTCAGGCTGCTTCAATGCCCCACCTCCTCAGGTATTTCTCGCCCAGTTCGCGGAGACGCTCGGGCTTGCTCTTCAGGCTGCAGGTGCGCGGACTGATGTCGAAGGTCAGTGACTTCGACCGCCCGTACCCTTCCAGTTCCATGCAGATCCGCGCCTTTTGAACGCGCAGCAGCGTGATCGGCAGTTTCTCGTGGTTCAGGTCGTTCTCCAGCGCCACATAGATGTCCTCGGGATTGCCTTCCGGCGGCAACTGCACGGTGATCTTCTTCTTGGGATTGCCCATGGGCGACACGCACAGCAGGCGGATGGCCACCTGCGTGATCCCGTCCTCGGGATCGGTCTCGAAGCCGAAGGCGCGGTCCTTGAGCCCGTCCAACCGGTGGGGACACTCGTCTGGGTCTTCCGGTTCGAGAGCGATATCCAGCACAGCCTTGGCGAACAGTTCCTCCAATGGCTCCACGATCTTGCGGCCGCCCTGCGCGTACACGTCCATGGTGCCGACCTCGCGGTCGTAGACGAACACGACCTCGAACGCGTGGCACCGCTTGATCCGCTGCCAGTTGCCTTCCTCGTCCCAGATAATCTCCGTGTCCGGGTGATCGCTCAGATACACGAAGAAGTAGTCCAGGTGGGCATTGCGCCGCAGGTGGTCGATCCGGCAGAGCTGGCCCCGTCCCTGCGCCTGCCAATAAAAGGCTGAGATGTCGGTCTGCAGCCCCTGGATCACCAGGGGCGACAGGTCCGGTGCTTTCTTGGGCAGGCCGTTGCGCTTGTGCCAGGACCGGCTCTGCAGCGTCTCTGCGTGGGCCAGGACGGCTGCCTTGTCCCACACCGCCGTGTGGTTCAGCAGCATCCAGACCGCCTTGTCGTACCGGCTGTCGAGCCGGTCGAGGTCGGCGGCCACATCAAGACCATTGAACACGGCCTCCTCGATCAGGATGCGGATGCCGTTCTCGACCTGGGCCACGGTGTGGATGTCCTGCAGCTCGACTTCGAAGTCGCGGCGGGCGGTCTCCGGCAGGTTCAGGAAGGCGTCATAGATGTCCTGAACCTGACGCGGCCCGAGGTCTTCCCAGTCCGCGTCGACCGTGTGCCCGTGGTGCTCGAAGAGGTCCTTCAGCATCGTGTTGCTGATCTGCCGCAGGACGGTTTTCGGGTTGTATTGCTTCATCTGTCTGTCACTCCTTGAATTGTCACTGTTCAATAAACGCTAAACGGTGCTGCACAAAAAAAGAGAGGTACGCTTCGCCCCCCTCAGAAGATCCCTCCATGCTGTGGCGGTTCGGTGTCCAGCAGCTTCAGACCCACCAGCCGTATCTGCATTGCCTGTGCCGAGACGTTGAAGTACCGGGCCATTCGCTTGGCCGCTTCGCAGCTCGGGTCGAGTTCGTCGTCCGTCAGTCCGTACACGCCGCGCAGTTCGCAGATTTCCTCATGCACATTGAGCGCGCCGTCGTCACTGCCCAGTTCCTGCCACGCTTCACGGACCATGTGTTCGGGCATCAGTAGGAATCCGGCGAAGCTGTCCGCCTGCCACTCGCGTGGCTCCTTGGACTGCGATGACCGGCAGACGATGGGCGGCGGAGGCTCCCCGAGGTCGAAGAGCGTCAGTTGCTTCCGCTCGGCCAGGATCTGTGGAACGTGCAGCACCCAGTGTCCCGCTTCGTGGGCGACGGTGAAACGGTAGCGCCCCTCCCGCTGCGGGTTCTCCTCCGGGTCCAGGGACGTGTCGAAAACGACGCTGCCCTTGTCGATGAACGACGCGCCCAGCACATCGTCGGAACCAAAGCGGGCCGCCAGGTCGTCGAAATCCATCGCCAGGTCGAGCTGGCACTCAAGGATCTCCTCGACCGGGATGGGCGGTATGGCGATCCTGCCGTAGCTCTCCCCGTAGTCGGCCAGAACCTTGTACGCCGCGCGCTCGATGCGTTGTATGGGAATGAAGTCGCGCTTCATGACTGCCGGTCATCCTCCTCGGACTCCACCTCCCGCCGAAGGCGCTCGGTCAGTTCCTGCAGTTTCTCGGCGGACATGCCGCGCGTGGTACGAAGGAAATCGGCCATGGCCACAGGCCGTTCCCGGATGATCTCCGTCAGCTCCGGGTCCACCTTCTCGGCGATAGCCAGCAGCTCGTCGGCATCGATCTCCAGCAGCTCGGCCATGCGGATGATCTTGTCGGCGGCGGGCGGATCGAACTCGCCCGTCTCGATCTTGCTCAGGAACGTCGGACTGATCCCCACCGCCTTGGCGAACTTGCGCAGCGAGAAACTCGGGTCGGTGCGTTTCCGTGCCTCCCGCAGATCCCGTATTCGCTGCCCGAACACCGGGTTGCCTGACATGGTCGTGCCCTCCGTTGAGTGATTACTGTTTAGAATATAGTACACACCGGGCACCCGTCAACCCGTCAATGCGAAATCTCCGGGCACGGTGGTTGGCCGGTCGCTCCGACCACGAGGAGGACGGGCTCTTCTGAATGCTGTTTCCGAGATTGACATTGATGATGCGTTCAATATATTCTCATTGACTTTCGAGGACTCCCACTGCCCGACCCGGAGAAGGTATTTGGAATCATGAACACTGAAGAGCGCTGGGTTGATGTCGGCGAGGTCGCGACACATTTGGGCGTGCGGCGCGAGTCGGTCTATCGCTGGATCGAGGCCAAGGGGCTGCCAGCACACAAGGTCGGTCGCCTGTTCCGCTTCAAGCTGTCGGAGATCGACGAATGGGTGCGCGCCGGAAGCGCGGAAGACGAAGGCGCGACCCCAGAGGACACGGATGACGAATAAGGCCAATAAACAGAAATCACGCCGAGGTCGTACCGGCGGCAGCCCTACTGCTTCGGGTGCATCGCCAGGATACTCGACGAAGATCATCAAGGCGGGGGCGTTGCTGCCCGACACCCGAACTCTGTTGGAGAACTGGGACTCGTCTTGCCCGCCCCGCGAGAACCTGGAGCGGTTCCGCGCCGAGAACATCTTCGGCAAGGCTTCTCGATCCCGGGTCCAGGACATCCTCGCCATTTTCCGCCAACGGTATCTGGCGAACAGTGAGGTCGCTGCCGCGCTCAGCATCCTCGCCAGGGGACGCCTGAACAGCGTTGCTCTCGACCGGGTGCTCTACTTCCATTCCGCCCACAGTGACCGATTGCTATACGATACAGTGGTCAATTTCCTGCTGCCTCAGCGCAAGAATGGTATCATGGATGTCTCGCCGAGTCGGCTGGAGGCGGCGCTCATTCGCTGGGTCGAGGAGGGCAAGACGACATCGGAGTGGTCGGAACCGACGACACGTCGCGTAATGCAGGGGTTGCTCTCCACGTTGCGTGACTTTGGTGTCCTTGAGGGGGCCGTCAACAAACGACTGGCTGCAGTCTATCTGCCCGTGGAGGCCTTTGCATACATCGCTTTCTACATGAAGCAAGACCAGCCTTCGGGCAAGGAGCTGATCCGTCATCCCGACTGGCAGTTGTTCTTCCTGCCGCCCGAAGGCGTCGAACGATTCATGGCTGAGGCGCACCAGCGGAATCTGCTGGAGTGGCATGCCGCAGGGAGCGTCACTCGCCTGACCTTTCCCGCAGACAACTTGGAGGGATACGCGCGTGTTCTCGTTGAAAGAGCGTATTGACCTGCTGGAAAGCGATCTGGTGGCAGTCCCCCCGAGGGTCAGTGTCTATCACGACATGCCGTTTGCCATTCTGCGGTACGACCCCCCGGAAGAGTGGGAATTGCGTCGCCAGCTCAAACTGCTCGCAACACGCATCAAGGCGTCGGGCAAGAAGGTCCATTTCATCCCGATGGCCGAACTCCTCTGGCGATCCATCGATGAAAGCGAGGGGCTTGAGGAGGTGGTTGACCTCGAGAGGCAGCGCGGCTTCCCCGCCGCCCAGGAGCAGGTCACCACGTACCTGTCCGACCCCGACTGGTGTCCGCTCTGGCGACTTCTCCAGGAAAGGCTAAGCACTCTCAATCCTGCCACCGACATCGCGTTTCTGACGCGGGTTGCATCCATGGCCCCCCGCATGTACGAAATGTCCAAGCTGCTTGACCAGATGCAGGGGAAGACTGAGGTGACCACTATTCTCTTCTACCCAGGCTCCATCGAGGGGACCACTGGCTTGCGCTTCATGGCGCTGAAGGAACGCGACGCTCTGGGCAACTATCGAGTGAAAATCTACGGCTGAAGGTTGAGAGGCAATATGAAGACAATCCGCGAACTCCTATCCAGAGACCTGACCCGGAAAATCGAGGAGATCATCCAGGTTGATCAAGCCGACGAACAAGCGGTCTATTCGGAGATCACCGAATACATCGCGACCGACAGCATCCGCGATCAATACGCGATGTTGTTGAAGGCGGTCGCCGAGGCACCGTCCGAACCACACGAGAGCGTCGGTGTCTGGGTATCGGGCTTCTTCGGTTCTGGTAAGAGTTCCTTCGCCAAGAACTTCGGCTATGCCCTCCAGAACGCACCGGTGTGCGGACATCCATTCGCCGATCTCTTCAAGCAGCAGATCGATACGCCCCAAGTAGCCAATCTGCTTGATCTTATCACCACGCGCTTCCCATCGGAAGTCATTCTCTTTGACATCGCCAAGGAACAGGACACCCGCCGGGTCACCGAGCGTATCGCTGAGTTCATCTACACGGTGGTGCTTCGCGAGCTGGATTATGCCGAAGATTTCGACGTGGCAGAACTGGAAATCGAGCTGGAATCCGAGGGGAAGCTCGACGCGTTCGTCACTCGCTGTGAGGACATGCACGGCCGACCTTGGCGGATTGTTCGTAAGGGGGCTCAGCGACTTTCCCGGGCGAGCGCGGTGCTGCACGCCATTGACCCTACCACCTATCCCGCACCCGACTCCTGGGCACACACCCAGCGGACCCATGACGCGGCAGTGTCGGTCAGCAAGGTCGTTCACCGGACCTTCGAGTTGTTCGGCCGCCGCCGACCTGGCAAGGCACTCGTTCTGGTCATCGACGAAGTCGGTCAGCACGTCGCGCGCAGTGGCGACAAGATAGAGGACCTGCGTGCGACGGTCGAGGAGTTCGGCAAGGTCGGTCGGAACTTGCTCAAGGCCCGCAAGATTCCCGCTCCGTGCTGGATCGTCATCACGTCCCAGGAGAAGTTAGACGAGGTGGTCGCTGCCATCGACTCCAAACGGGTTGACCTGGCCAAGCTCCAGGATCGCTTCCGGTACCGCGTGGATCTGGCCCCGTCCGACATCCGCGAGGTCGCCACGAAGCGCATCCTTGCCAAGGTCGATCCTGCCGTCCCTGTGCTGCGCAAGATGTACGATGACAACCAGGGCGCGCTGAACACCGCCCTTCGCCTGGGGCGCACTACCCGGCGCACCGACCTGACGGAGGACGACTTCGTCCAGTTCTATCCCTATCCGCCCCATTACATCGATATCTGCATTAGCGTCATGTCAGGTATTCGATTGCAGCCGGGCGCGCCGCGCCACCTTGGCGGCAGCAACCGCACGATCATCAAGCAGGCGCACGAAATGCTGGTGAACGAACGGACCGCACTCGCCGCCAAGCCCGTCGGCAGCTTGGTGACCCTCGATGCGGTCTTTGAACTGGTGGAGGGGAACCTCTCGCATGAGCGTCGCAGCGACATCCATGAGATCGGCGAACGATTCAAGGCGGACAAGGACGCTCAGCGTTGGGCGTTGCGCGTGGCAAAAACGATCTGCCTGCTTGAGTTTGTCCGCGACCTACCGAGGACAGAGGCCAATATCGCGGCCTTCCTGGTCGACCGCGTCGGTGATGCGCCGCCGCTGGCCAACGTGCAGCAGGCCATCAAGGCCCTGCATGGGGGGCAGTTCATCCGCAACACCGAGGACGGTTGGAAGCTGCAGACGGCCCAGGAGAAGAACTGGGAGACAGAGCGGCGTGCCCATGATCCGAAACCAAGAGACCGGAACGAAATCGTGCGGAACACCCTGCGCGAGATCTTCGGTGAACCGGCTCTGCGAACGTACCGGCACAGCGGTGCCCGCACCTTCCGTCTCGGCGTCACGTTGGAAGGCGCAGTCGTTGGCGACGAAGGCGACGTCATGTTGTCGCTGCGCCGTGCCGAAGATGACTCTGCACTTCCGGCGCTCGTAAATGAGGTGCGGAATGAGAGCAGGCAGAATGCACACGAGGACGATATCTACTGGGCATTTGCGTTGACGCCTGAGATCGACGAGCTGGTCGCCCATGTGTTCGCTTCCCGGAAGATGGTTGAGAAGTACGATCTCCTGCGCGCACAGAACCGTATCACCAACGAGGAAGCCTCCTGCCTGCAGGACGAGAAGAACACCGTCCTCGGCTACGAGGCACGCCTGCGCGAGAAGGTGGTTGCCACCCTTGAGAACGGCACGGGCATGTTCAGGGGCGTCGCCAGGGATGCCTCGTCTCTTGGACGGTCGCTGAGCGAAATCGTCCGTAAGCTGCTCGAGCAGGTCGTGCCCGATTTGTATCCGAAGCTCGACATGGGCGTCTGCTCCCTGAAGGGCGACGAGCCGGAGGTCTTGCTGAAAGCTGCCGACCTGACGGCGTTGCCGCAGGTGTTCTACTCCGGCGAACGCGGTCTCGGACTCGTCACGAAGGAGGGCGCGAACCACGTGCCCAACCCGAATGCCGACGTGGCGAAAGAAGTGCTGGACTACCTCGTGAGCCAGCACGATTACGGCAACCGCGAGCAGTGCCAGGGAAAGGCTGTTGAGCGGCACTTCAGCGGCACACCCTATGGATGGGAACGCGACATGCTACGGCTGGTTCTGGCCGTGCTCTTCCGCGCCGGGGTGATCGAGGTGTCGTTCGGCGGCCAGAAGTTTGCCTCCTACACCGAGCCCCAGAGCCGCCCGCCCTTCACCAGCAATCCGAAGTTCCGCAGTGCAACATTCACGCCGGTCAAGCCAATCGATCTGAAGACGTTGACCCAGGCTGTACAGGCTTACGAAGGTCTCACGGGCAAGACGGTGGACGTCGAGAAGAACGCCATTGCCACCGCAGCACAGGAGGTCGCGGAGGAAGAGGGCAAGTATGTCGTGCCGCTGGTCGAGCGCGTCCGGGCTCACGGGCTGCCCGTTCTCGATGCCGTCGAGGGATATCAGGACGCCCTGTCCGGGATCGCCAGCGGCACACCCGATGACCGCGTCAAACTCCTCGCCAGCGGGGCGAAGTCCCTGAAGGATCAGCGGGAGAAGGTGCGCCAGATCGCGTCGGCGTTGACGGATGAAGGACTGGCCACCCTTCGCAAGGCTCGGTTGGCCTGCGGCGAGATGCGCTTCCAGCTCGAGGCCCACGGCCAGAAGGAACTGGCCGAGAAAGGGGCACAGCTCCAGGAGCTTGTAACGTCAGAAGCCTTCTACGAATCGCTGAAGGACATCGAGACATTGTCTGGCGAAATCACTGCCGCTTACCGGGCCCTCTACGAGCAGACGCACGAAGAGCGGGCCAGCCAATACCGGGCCGCCATCGACAAGATCAAGGGCCTCGCCGAGTGGGAACAGGTTCCCGAGTCGATGCAGGAGCCTGTGCTCTATCCGCTTGTGTGCCGCGCCTGCGCCGACCTGGACTTCCCGGATGAAGGCCAGGCTTGCAGTGCATGCCGGGCGGGCATCAACCAGATGGAGTCGGACATCGAAGCTCTCGGCGGGCTCTTCGCCAAGGTTGTGTCCGAGGTTCAGCGACTGACCACGCCGCCTGAGGTTAAGGTCGAGCGCGTGCGTGTGCGCGACTATCTGTCCGGCTCGTTCGAGTCCCCCGACCAGGTGAAAAAAGCCGTTCTCAAGCTCCAGGATCACCTCCTGAAGCTGCTTGAGGAAGGCGTGAAGATTGTGGTGGAGTAGATCATGTCCGCTCTCCGCGTGAAATATGATGAGATCCAGAAATTGGAGCCGCAGGCTCGAGGAAGGGCGTTTGAGCGGCTGCTTGGCATGATGCTGGAAGAAGCCAAGCTTAGGCATGCTCTTTCCTACAGGCCAGCAGGTGAAGAGATCGATGGGGCTTTCTGGTGGTTGAACAGGACGATCCTCCTTGAAGCCAAATGGGTCAAGAAGCCTATTCCGGCATCCTCCATATATGCATTCAAAGGAAAGGTTAGCGGAAAGTTCAAGAACACCATTGGCATCTTCGTCTCGATGTCTGGCTATTCAAAAGACTGCGTTGATGCTCTGGTTCACGGTAAGGAGCTTGATATCCTGCTCTTCGACAAAGATGACGTGTTGGCGGTCATTGATGGCACACCGTTTCTGGAGGTCCTTGAGGAAAAACTGTTTGCGGCCGGACAAACTGGCCAAGTGTACTTAACTTGGCCGAACTTGCAGGGAGTCGCAAGGACAGTTTCTGCCACGAAGAAGGTGGCGAAGACACGGGTCGCAGGTGGAACAAGTCGTTTTGTCTCATCGCCGGTCTTCATCTGCGAGGGCAAATCCGACAAGGTCATACTGCAGCATCTGGTCGCCCATGTTGCGGCTTCAGTGCAAGTGCCAATGTCGCCCCAGTTCTTGGTGGCACAAGGGAAACGCGACCTTATGGGGAGGTTGATCCCGGCCTTGGCTTCGCTGCTGGCCAGTGAAATCGGCGGCGATGGTTCTGTGGTTCTTGTATTTGACTCAGACACGCAGGACTGCACGGCGGTGGAACGGCAACGCAGGGAGGCGGAGAAAGCGTTGGAGGACCTTCCCGCTGGCTGGCAGGCCCATGTGGCAATTGCCGTACCTGAGATCGAGTCGTGGATCGAGTCCCAAGGTCGTCTACGTGGTTCAGCACTGCAACAGGCCTTGGATCACACCGACTGGGGTGCAGTGGAGAAGTCGAACCCTGAGGTGGCTGCGTTGTGTGAGTTCCTGCGGAGGCTTATCTAGCATGGACCAAGGCACCCGAAACACACTCCGCAACACGGTCACCCGGTGCCGGAAGTTGCTGGAAGAATCCACGGCGCAGGCACTACAGGGACAGTTCGGCATCTTCGCGGTCGGGCGCAAGAACGAGGTCCAGATCGAAGACGACGTCCAGATGGGGCACCTTTCCGAAGAGGATCGGGCGTGCCGTCAGGATCTGATCGATCATTACGAGCACATTCGTTCGCTCGGTTACAAGGATCGCGCCGCGCTGGAACAGCTCATCCGCGAGATCGCGTTTACCCACCTCAACCGTCTCTGTGCGTACAAGATGATGGAGGCCCGTGGGTTGATCCGGGACGCCGTTGGACGTGGGCTCAAGTCCCAGGGCTTCTTCTTCTACCTGGCCGACCACCCGGAGGCGGAGAAGTTGCACGCGTCGGGTCAGCAGGAGGCCGCCTATCGGCAGTTCCTGGACTTCCTAGGGGGAACGCTGTCCGAAGAGATCGGGGTGCTGTTCAATCCCAATGATCCTGCCAACCGGGTCTACCCGCCGCAGCGGGTGTTGGACGATGTGCTGGCCTTGATCAACGACGAATCGCTGGCTGGTATCTGGGACCAGGACGAGACCATCGGCTGGGTTTACCAGTACTTCACGCCCAAGGAACTGCGGGACAAAGCACGGAAGGAAAGCAGCGCCCCACGCAACTCCTACGAGTTGGCCTTTCGCAATCAGTTCTTCACGCCCCGCTACGTGGTCGAGTTCCTCACCGACAACACGCTTGGGCGGATCTGGTATGAAATGCGCCAGGGCGACACGGCTCTCACGGACCGGTGCCAGTACCTGGTTCGTCGTTCTAACGAGGTCTTCCTCGCCAAAGGACAAGAGCCACCCGAAAAGGCTGGGGAGGATACAGAAGACCTCTCCCAGGAAGAACTGTTGCGGCAGCCTGTTCACATTCCGTTCCGTCCTAAGAAGGATCCGCGCGAACTCCGCGTTCTTGACCCCGCCTGCGGCAGTGGCCATTTTCTGCTGTACTGCTTCGATCTGCTCGTGGTCATCTACGAAGAGGCCTATGACGATCCCGATCTTGGGTCGGCATTGAGGAGAGACTTCGCGAGCCTCGATGATCTCCGAAAGGCAACCCCTGGGCTAATCCTCCGCCACAATCTGCATGGTATCGACATCGACCTCCGAGCCACTCAGATCGCTGCGTTAGCCCTTTGGCTCCGCTGTCAGCGTGCTTATCAGCAGATGAGACTTCAAAACGGCGAACGCCCCCGGATAACACGGTCCAACGTGGTCTGCGCCGAACCCATGCCTGGCGATGCTGACATGCTCCGTGAGTTTACGTCTGAACTCCAGCCAAAGGTGCTGGGGCAGCTTGTCGAAGATATCTTTGACAAGATGAAGCTTGCGGGAGAGGCTGGCAGTCTGCTGAGAATTGAGGAGGAGATTCGTGCAGCTGCAAACAAGGCTAGGGACGAGTACATCCGTTGGCAGAAGCAGCAGAAGGCTTCGGCAGCGTTCCTGTTCAAAGAGTATGCTCCTCGATCAGAGCCTGATTTGCTTGATTTCGCCGACCTAAACAGCGAGCAATTCCTCGATGGGATCGAGGAGCGAATATTCGAGGCTTTACATGGGTATGCCGAGCAGGCGAACAAGGAGCATTCACATCGCCGAAGGCTCTTTGCAGAAGACGCTGGCCGGGGATTCGCGTTCTTGGACGTCTGCAGAAAGCGCTATGGCGTTGTCCTGATGAATCCACCTTTTGGTCTTGCTACACCAAGCCTTCGCACCTTTCTCGAACGAGAGTATGCCAACGGCAAGAACGATTTGGCTGCGGCGTTCGTTGAGGGGGCTGCAAAGCTATGCCCAGATGGGCTCATCGGCGTATTGTCTACCCGCGTCCTGCTCACTCTACCTACCTATCAAGAGTGGCGACGGAGTCTATGCTCCGGCATAAGAGTAATACATACATTGGCTGATCTGGGATATGGAGTACTTGATGAAGCGTTGGTGGAAGCGGCTGCCTACACGATTGGCAGCAACCGTCCGATGCGTAGTCCGTGCGTTTGCTGCCTCCAGTCAAGAGACAAGGAAGGAAGCCTGATTGGCGCGATTCAGGCGATCACCAAGGGCGAAGTCGTTGCCAGTGTATTTGACGTAGATGCCCATTCGCTCCGGTACATGCCTGCCGGTGTTTTTGCTTACATGACGCCCCCGTCAATCGGAGCAAAGATGTCATCATGGGTTCAACTGTCTGCCCAGGGGGCCCGGGCCCGAAAGGGGATGAACACCTCGGACGATCTGAGATTTGTCCGCACGTGTTGGGAGGTTCCACCTGAGCTGACCGGCAGGAACAAGAAGTGGATTCACTTCGCAAAGGGCGGTGAATGGAGTCCATTCTACGATGATATTCATCTCGTTGTCAAATGGGATCGTCTGGGCATCGACATTGACTTGGCAGGCGGCACACTTCGCAACACGAAGACCTACTTTCAGCAAGGCCTAACCTATCCGGAACGAACCACAAGTAGTTTCGGTCCGAGAGTATTGCCAGCAGACTGTATTTACTCCACCGCTGGACTCGCCGTACACTTTAAGCGCGATGAAGACACACTCGTTTGCCTGGGATTTCTTCTCTCACGAGTTGGGCAGATGTTGATTGAGATTAGTCTTGGTGCAGGTGACACTTCCGTATCAGGTACTGCAGCACGACACTACACAAATGGGATGCTCAATAGGCTTCCCGTACCCCAGCTTCAATCTTCTTTTACGAGCCTTATCGAAAAAACCACTCTCTCAATTGTCTTGCGAAAAAGGGAGCTTTTCAGCGATGACGAAACGAGTCGTTTCTTCAGGATGCCAAATCTGCATGGCGAGCATTCTTTGCGTAATCTGGCACGCCGACTCGAGTCAGAGCGGCTGGAATCGCTGTCCTCTTTGGCAGACGATGTTCGGCAGCTTGAAAGAATTGCACTTAGGGTGGCTGGACTAGAGTCGCACAGCGGACTGGAATTCCTTGCTTTGATGACCGCACCGGATGCCTCGGCGTATCCCGATAGCGCTCCGAAAGAAACAGTCCAGTCCATCCAAGACTGCCATGCCGTAGACGAATATGCAATCATCCAACGGCTTGCTGAGGCAAAGGGGGGTGGTGCCAGATACATAACCAAGAATTGCCAACTTGTGGACCGTAAAGTTGAGCTTGTTGCGCACCTGTATCAGGTCACACCAGGTTTCGTGGCCTCAACTTGGCAAGAGTTGGTGCAACAAGGGGCGATTCCCGAGCCGGTATTGACAGACACCGCAATCAAGCATGTCTCCGGGGTGATGGGAGTAGTTCTCGGCCGCTGGAATCTAGACTTCGCCACCGGAAAACGTCCCCCCAC
>CAZSBQ010000031.1:0-24264 GCA_964604795.1 uncultured Victivallales bacterium
TGATCGGCGAGCCCGGCGTCGGCAAAACCGCCATCGTCGAGGGGCTGGCCCTGCGCATCATCAACGGCGATGTCCCCGAGGGGCTCAAGGACCGCCGCGTGATCGCTCTGGACATGGGCTCGCTCATCGCCGGCGCGAAATACCGCGGCGAATTCGAGGAGCGGCTCAAAGCCGTGCTCAAGGAAGTCACCTCCTCCGAGGGGGAAATCATTCTGTTCATCGACGAGCTGCACACGGTCGTCGGCGCCGGCGCGGCCGAGGGTGCCATGGACGCGGGCAACATCCTCAAGCCCATGCTGGCGCGCGGCGAGCTGCACTGCATCGGCGCGACCACCCTCGACGAGTACCGCAAACACATCGAAAAGGACGCCGCCCTCGAACGGCGCTTCCAAGCGGTCGTCGTCGAGCAGCCGACCGTTGAGGACACCGTCTCCATCCTGCGCGGACTCCGCGAACGCTACGAGGTGCACCACGGAGTCAAAATCCGCGATACCGCTCTGGTGACCGCCGCAACCCTCTCGGACCGCTACATCACAGACCGTTTCCTGCCCGACAAGGCCATCGACCTCATGGACGAGGCCGCCGCCAAGCTGCGCACGGAAATCGACAGCAAACCCCAGGAACTCGACGATGTCTCGCGCCGACAGATGCAGCTGGAAATCGAGCTGGCCAGCCTGCGCGAGGAAAATGACCCGGCCAGCAGCGACCGACGGGAACGCGTCGAGCAGGAACTCGAATCCGTCAAGCGCCGCAAGGACGAACTCGAACAAACCTGGAACGCGGAAAAGGACGCCATCTCCAGCCTGCGCGAACTCCGCGAAAATCTCGAGATCGCCCGCAATTCCCTGGCGCGCGCCGAGCGCGAGTACGACCTCGAACGCATGGCCCAGCTGCGCCACGGCACCATCCCCGAACTCGAACGCGAAATCGAGAAGGAGGAACAGCGGCTCGAACAGGAGAAGACCGAAGGACCGCGCCTGCTTAAGGAGGAGGTCACCGAAGAGGACGTGGCCGAAGTCGTCAGCCGCTGGACCCGCATTCCGGTCAGCAAGCTGGTGCGCGGCGAACGCGAGAAGCTCATGCACCTGGGAGAGCGCCTGCACGAACGCGTGGTGGGCCAGGACACTGCCGTCCAAGCCGTGGCCGACGCCGTCCTGCGCACCCGCGCCGGCCTGAAGGACCCGACGCGCCCCGTCGGCAGCTTCATCTTTCTGGGGCCCACCGGAGTCGGCAAAACCGAGCTGGCCCGCACCCTGGCCGAAGAGCTGTTCGACGACGAGCGCGCGATGATCCGCCTCGACATGTCCGAGTACATGGAGAAGCACTCCGTGGCGCGTCTCATCGGCGCTCCGCCGGGATACGTGGGCTACGAGGAAGGCGGTCAGCTCTCCGAATCCGTGCGCCGTCGCCCCTACTCCGTGATCCTGTTCGACGAGATCGAAAAGGCGCACGCGGACGTGTTCAACGTTCTACTGCAGATCATGGACGACGGCCGGCTCACCGACGCGCACGGGCGCACCGTCGACTTCCGCAACACGATTATCATCATGACATCGAACATCGGCAGCCGCCGAATCACCGAGGCGCAGACCGACGACTACGAAAGCATGCGCCATGACGTCCTCAACGAGCTGCGCCAGTCCTTCCGGCCGGAATTTCTCAACCGGGTGGACGACATCGTGGTCTTCCATTCGCTCAGCCGCGCTGAAATCCTGGAAATCGTCGGTTTGCAGGTCAAGCAATTCGCCCGTCGTCTGGACGACCTCGGCATCAACCTGAACGTGAACGGCCGGGCCCAAGAACGGATCGCCGAACTCGGCTTCGATCCCGTCTACGGCGCCCGTCCCCTCAAGCGCGTCATCGCCCGTCACCTGGAAAACCACATTTCCAGGATGATCATCCATGGCGAAGTCGCCGCCGGGAACTCCCTGACCGTCAGCGCCGACGACGAGGACTTCCGGTTCCACGTGACATCCGACTGAACACGCGGTATAGTAAGCTCCGCAATGAACACCACTGACTGCGACCATGAACCGCGCCGCCCCAGCTGGGACGAGTACTTCCTCAAGCTCGCCATGCTCGCCTCCGAGCGAGCCACCTGTCCGCGCATGCACTGCGGATGCGTGCTGGTGAAGGACAAGTTCGTCCTGGCCACCGGCTACAACGGCTCTCTGCCCAATGCTGCGCATTGCACCGAAGCCGGCTGCATCATCGTCGACAACCATTGCGTGCGCGCCAACCACGCCGAAATCAACGCCATCTGCCAGGCCGCCCGCCACGGCGTCAACCTCATCGGCGCCACCGCCTACGTCACCAACATGCCCTGCACCGCATGCTCGAAAGCCCTGATCACAGCCGGTGTCCAGCGCGTCGTCGTCTTTTCGGACTACCACGACACCCTCGCCGAACGATTCTTCCGGGAAAGCGACATCACTCTGAACCGCTTGCCCATGCCCTCGCAAACCATCCACTACCAGCTGGAAAACTACAGCTCGGCCCGCTCTTGCGAAAACTCCGGAAAATAATGCCACCCCCCGGCATGACGCAAAAAAAACGGCGTCACGTGCATCAATGCTCGCGCCGCCGTGACAGTCTCGATGAGCAAGTGATCAAATCGCACCACGCTGTGATGCTTCCCTTGGTGTCAACACTGAAAACCTGACACCTCCGACTTCTCCCAGCCCCCACAACGAGGATGGACTTCCATCAACAAACTCGCCGATCAGGAAATTTCCATGAAACGACTGCCGGGAACTCCACAGACATCACATTTGTCGGGGACTCCGCCCTCGACTGTGTTTCCGCAAACCGGGCACACGTGGATGGCCGAGCTGCTCAAATCCTTGCCGGACTTTACCGCATCGAGAGCCTTGGAATACAGCCCATGATGAATTTCCTCAACTGCCAGCGCGTTTTGGAACGAGCGCTCGGCAGGCTTGTTGCCCTCCTTCTGAGCTTCGGCCAGAAATTCCGGATACATCTTCTGGAATTCGTGACCTTCTCCCTCGATCGCATCCTGCAGGTTGGCTGCCGTGTCATGAATCCCGCCCATGACTCGGAAGTGCGCGTGCGCATGCACCGTCTCGGCCTCCGCAGCGGCGCGAAACAACTTGGCCACCTGGGGCAGGCCGTCCTGATCCGCCTTCTGAGCATACGCCAAATACTTGCGGTTTGCCTGGCTCTCGCCGGCAAAGGCTTCCTGAAGATTGTCCATTGTCGCCATTGTGTTGTCCTCCTGTTGCTTTCCTTTCTTCTCCGGAGACGACACGACTAACGTGCCGCTCGACGAATGAATCGCCAATTACAGTATCAGTAACGATTACTGATGGTACTGTAGCACCTCCAATCCGATTGCCAACCTACCTCCTTTTTCGACATCTACAATCCGCGGCGGATGCTAGCGTCGCCAAAACGTCGGCGGATGGTGTCCAGAGCTTCGTCCAGCTGACGCTGTTCCCGCCGGAGTTGACGTTCAGCGGGAAAAAGCGGCAGTTCGGCTTGGTGACGGAGTTCTTTCTGCCGAAAATTTTCCACGCCTACGCCCACGAGTCGCACAGGAGTCGAGCGCCGCACTGTTTGAAGCAGATTCCGCGCGGCGGCCAAAATATCCGAGTCGCTGTCGGTGAACTGGGGCAGACTCTGCTGGCGGGTCTGTGTTTCGAATCCGGTCCAGCGTATTTTCAGACGGACGGTGCGTGCGGTTTTGCCTGCCTCGCGAAGGCGGCGGCCCACTTTGCCGGCCAAAGCGGCCACGGTCCGTTCAACCTCGCGCCAGTCCGTGATATCCAGGGGATAGGTGATTTCGTTGGAGATGCTTTTTTCCTCCGAATCGAGCACCACTGGCCGGTCGTCACGCCCGACAGCCAGTTCGGCGAGGGCCAATCCGGTGCCGGCGCCGAGGATCGCGGTCAATTCCCGGCGGCTGCGCTGCTGCAGGTCACCAATGGTGCGGATATGCCATTGCGCGAGTTTGGCCTCGGTCTTCGGTCCCACTCCCCACATGCGACCGATGGGGAGCGGGGCGAGAAATGCCCGGATGGCATGCTCGCTCCGCGGCACCATGGTCAACCCGTTGGGTTTGTCCAAATCGCTGGCGATTTTGGCCAGAAACTTGTTGGATGCCACGCCGACCGAGGCCGTCAGCATGAGCCGACGGCGGATACTTTCCTTGAGTTCCCGAGCGAGCGGCTCGACTCGCTCGGGCATGTCGGTCCGCCCCGAACAATCCAGGAACGCCTCGTCGATCGACACCGGCTCGACAAGGGGGGTGAACGAGCGCAGGATGTCGAACACTCGATGCGAAATCTCCCGGTAACGTTCCATGCGGGGACGGACAAAAAAGCCGTGCGGGCACAGACGCCCCGCCGTGCGCGAGGGCATTGCCGAGTGTATGCCGAACTGACGGGCTTCGTACGAGCAGGTGGAAACCACCCCGCGCGCATCGGGAGGCGATCCGACAATCACCGGACGCCCCCGCAACTCCGGGCGGTCCAGTTGCTCCACGGAGGCGAAGAACGCATCCATGTCCACATGCAGAATGATGCGCGTCTCGGGCATGGGCTACAGAAGAGATGTTAAAACCAACGCTTTTTCCTGAAAAACACGAGCATGACCGCGGCGACGATCCCCATAGCCGTCAGCGCCGCAGGGTAGCCCCACGGCTTGTCGAGTTCGGGCATGCGCGTGAAGTTCATTCCGTAAATTCCCGCAATAAAGGTGATTGGAATGAAGATGGTCGCGATCATGGTCAGCACCTTCATGACCTCGTTCATACGGTTGCTGACGCTGGACAAATACATATCGAACAGCCCCGAAAGAATGTCCCGGAGCGTCTCAATAGTGTCGAGCAGCTGAATGACGTGATCATAGAGATCGCGCAGAAAAACCCGCGTGGAGGCGTCGATCAGCGGCGATTCGCCCTTTTCCAGCGCACTGACGGCTTCGCGCAGAGGCCACACGGATTTGCGCAGGCCGATGATCTCCTTGCGGAGCGCGTGCAGCTCGTGCTGCGTCTCCGGAGCAGGATCGTCCAAAACCGCGTCCTCCGCGGATTCCACTCGCTCGGCCAACGTCTCCAAAACCAGAAAGTAATTGTCCACCACCGCATCCAGCAGCGCATAGAGCAGATAATCGCTGCCCATTCCGCGGATTCTGCCCTTTCCGGCACGAATGCGCTCCCGAATAGTGTCGAAAACATCCCCCGGTCGCTCCTGAAACGTAATTACGCTGTGCTCGCCCAGCACCAGGCTGACCTGCTCGGAGCAAACGCTCCCGCTTTGCTCCTCGAGGCGAAACATGCGCAGCACCACAAACAGATTGTCGCGGTAGTCCTCGACCTTGGGACGCTGTGCGGTGTTCGCAATATCCTCCTGCGCCAGCGGATGAATGCCGTAGTGCGCGCCGATGGCCTCGAGAACCTCAATATCGTGAACCCCTGTCACATTGAGCCACGTGACCGTGTTGGTGTCCCTATGCACCGCCGCCTCTTCGGGAACGGCAAGCGTCTTCTCCACCAGATCGTCCGGACCGTAGTCGAAAAGCTCCAACTCCACGGGCGCATCGCCATGCTTGCCGACAAACACCGGCGTGCCCGGTGGACGCTGGAGTGACCGTGATTTTACGCCGTTGAAAAGCTTCATTGCCGCCTCCTGAAAACAGAATGTCGAACAACCTACTCCGCAAAAATCATCCTGTCAATCAACCAAGCCTGTTTCTTCGTGATCTCAAGAAAGATCGCTGGAACACTGGCCCCCCGAACACAACACGCTGCGGGGATAATAGTCACAAAGACCTTCAAGATTCCCGGCTGAACGATGATTTCGCGCGCCAAAATGCCTGCGAAAACAGTCTGCAGGGCAGCCCTACTTGCTGCGGAATCTGAAGAGTTTTCAGACAATCGAAGGTGTGATGTGGCACTCGGCCTATGTCCACAGAATTTGGTTGGATTGCTTACGTACTGCGGCCATCCTGGGTGCGGAGAACTTCACAACAGGCAGGGATGCCCGTTGATACTGAAGCCATTGCTAACTCAACTGACCGGCTCCAGCCAAATTCCGTGGACATAGCACTCGGCTATTGCGGGTCCACGTTTGAAATGACGATTAAGCTGCAAATTGAGGCTGAAAAAAGGGGGAGTGGTACCAGGGGGGGGACTCGAACCCCCACGACCTTGCGGCCACTACGACCTGAACGTAGCGCGTCTGCCAATTCCGCCACCCTGGCATGGGTAGACACGTACTTTAGCCGCCAATTTTCCGGCTGCAAGCCGAATTTGTCCACATCGCTTCAATTTTTCCCCGAAACCGGCGGGTAGCCGATTTTCGCGATGGGGAGCAGGGATGCAGGCCAAGACCTGCAGTTCGGCTGGAGTATGCGGAGAGACACCATACAGTATGGCACGATTGCGATTGCGGAGGCCGCGCGTGGTGAGGCATGCACACTCCCTCGGCGAATTCATGATGGTTTTTGGGCTTTTCAGCACAAAGGTGGAATCAATGACGCTCAAGCAAAATTTGCCGCCGGGATGCC
This sequence comes from uncultured Victivallales bacterium, assembly GCA_964604795.1. GTDB lineage: Bacteria > Verrucomicrobiota > Lentisphaeria > Oligosphaerales > CAZSBQ01 > CAZSBQ01. The sequence goes on from CAZSBQ010000031.1 coordinate 6,529, forward strand.
ATCGACTGTTTTACTGCGGGGATGTGCTTTTTCTGCGCCTCGAAGCTTCCGAAGCTGAGGGAGATTCAACCGGCTTCGTGCGGACGAATTTGGGGCGCGGCGCGGTCCGCAGGCGGGAGGTGGTCAACCGCGTCGAGACCGGAGCGCCCCTGGCTCATGCAGACTGGCATGACGTGCCGATGACCGAGTCCGAAACCGGTGTGTTCGAGGCGCGCATTCCCCTCTCCGAGCCCGGCTTTTTTCAAGCCAAGGCTTTCGTCCTTACCCCCGGTCAAACCGAACCGAAGTGGGTGGAGGGCGACAACGTGTATCTGCACGTGCAGCCCGCGGGGTTCGCAGCGCAGAATTCGCTGTACAACGCCTTTGTCCGCCAGTTCGGCCCCTCGCGGTCGAAGCCGCTGGACGGCAACCGGGAACGCTCCGCCCGCGCGCTCGAGGAGGCGGGATATGCCGCCATTCCCCCGTCCGGAACGTTTCGGGATCTCATACCCCACCTGGACACGATCATGAACGCCATGGGGTTCCGAATCCTCCAGCTGCTGCCGATTTTTCCCGCACCGACAGTCTACGCCCGAATGGGGCGATTCGGCAGTCCGTTCGCCCCGACGGACTTTTTCAGCCCGGATCCCGCCCTGGCCGAATTCGACCGGCAAAGCACACCCCTGGACCAGTTCCGCGAACTGACCGACGCCGTTCACGCCCGCGGCGGACAGGTGATCCTGGACATTCCGCTCAACCACACGGGCTGGGGTTCGGCGCTGCAAAGCCATCACCCCGAGTGGTTCAAACGCAACCCGGACGGCACCTTCCAGTCACCCGGCGCCTGGGATGTGGTCTGGGAGGATCTCACCGAGTTGGAGTACACGCACCGTGAACTGTGGAGAACCATTGCCGATCTTCTGCTGTTTTGGTGCGGTCAGGGCGTGGACGGGTTCCGATGCGACGCCGGCTACATGATTCCGCAGCCGGTCTGGGAATACCTGACCGCAAAGGTGCGCCTGCAGTATCCCGAAACCCTCTTCTTCCTGGAGGGACTCGGCGGCAAGCTGTCCACCACCGAAGCTCTCCTGGGCCCCGGCGGCATGAACTGGGCGTACTCGGAGCTGTTTCAGACCGAGGACCGCAAAGCCATGGACCGCTACCTGCCCTACGCCAACACGGTGTCCGAACAGCGCGGACTGCTGCTGCATTTCGCCGAAACCCACGACAACAACCGACTGGCCGCAAACGGACGAACCCACGCTCGGATGCGCACTGTCCTGGCCGCACTGTGCGCGCCGAACGGCGCTTTCGGGATCACCAACGGGGTCGAATGGTTCGCCCGCGAGAAAGTCGACGTGCACGGCGCCTCCTGCCTGAACTGGGGGGCAACCCCCAACCTGGTCGAGGAACTGCGCCGTCTCAACGCCCTGCTGGCATGTCACCCCTGTTTCCACCCCGGCGCAACGCTGCAACTGGTTCATCACAAGAAGACCGGCAACGCCATCGCCCTGCTCCGCACAAACGGCGACCGCCGCCTGCTGGTCCTGGTCAATCTGGATGCCGCAGCGAAGCAAACCGTCGTCTGGCCCGCAGAAGTCTTTCCGCCGGCCTCAAATTCCGCACTCGACATCCTCGGCGAGGGACAGCGGGACATCAAGGCGAACGGTCATCTGCACCAACTCACCCTCGAACCCGGTCAGGCCCTGTGTCTTACGACGGAAGCTGAGGACTCCGCGCGCCTCGAGCATCAACTCGAAGCGCCCCTGGCCCACTGCGGACGAGTGATGCGGCAGCGCGCGCACGCCCTGGCTGCCGCCGTCCACGAGCGCCTGCATCCCGGCCAGTCAATCACGGAAGGCGCCGTGGAGTCTCTGGCGCAGAGCCTCATGAATTCACCGAAGACCGCCCTGCGCGCCGCAGCGGCGGACCTCTCTTGGGCCGGGGTTGCCGTATGGCGCGCCGGGACCGATGAGACCCGCCAAGTAATGATTCCCCCCAACCACTTTCTGCTGGTTGTCGCCTCGGCGCCGTTCCGGGTGCGAATATTCCATGAGCAGGCTGTTCTCTGCCACGAACACAGCCTGGCAGCGGAGCCCGAGGACACCCATTTTGCGATCCTCATGCCCCCTGCCCCGACCGATACATTCGCCGAGTGTCAACTCCAGCTGCACTGCTACGAACAGAACGAAGTGCAGCGCTCCGACGGGCCAATCCTTCTGCTCCCCCCACCGGAACGCTCCGCCGTGCGTTTGTCCGCTCCGCGCGCACTGGTTCTTGAGAACGACCTGTACGCAGTCTGTGCAAACCGGCACGGCGCCGTCGCTCACGTCAATGGAGAATGGGGGCGCCTGGACAGCGTCTACGACTGCCTGCTCGGGGCGAACCTGAACCCGAACGTCCCCGTGGACCGGCACATCATGCTGCGGCGACTGCGCGCCTGGGCCGTCGTGCGCGGCTACTCGACCGAGCTGAAAGCCGACTCCCTGGACTCCTTCGGTCAAAAACCGGACGGCACCGTGGTCTGGCAATTCCGCTTTCCGGCCGCCGACGGACTTTATGTCACAATGCGCGTGCGGCTCCGGCTCTGCGAACTCCGCAACCGGAACGAGCTGCGGTTCAGCCGCCCGGCCGCCGAGGATGAACAGGATCTGCCCGACTCGGCGCCCGTGCGCCTTGTCCTGCGACCCGATCTGGAGGACCGCATCTGTCACGGTGTCACCAAGGCATCCGAAGGCCCCGGACAGACCTGGCCAGACGCAATCTCGGACGAGAATGGCGGATTCACGTTTCAGCCCTCCCCCGAACGCACGTTGCACGTGTCCCTGACCGACGGTGGATTCGTGCGCGAGCCCGAGTGGCTATACGCCGTTCCCCACCCCGTGGAGGCGTCGCGCGATCTCGAACATCTATCCGATCTGTTCAGCCCGGGCTATCTTCACGCCGAGCTGCACGGCGACGAGCACACCGACTTCAGCGCCGACCACGAAGCCCATCAACGCGCAGACACCAACTCGCACGCCGCGGACGGGGCAGCCGACAATACCGCGCCGCCGTCCCCCGCCCCCGACGCGTCAACCACTCTGCGCATCCTCGAACAGTCCATGGACCGCTTCGTCGTACGGCGCGGCAAACACCGCACTGTCATCGCGGGGTACCCCTGGTTCCTCGACTGGGGCCGGGACACGCTGATTTGTCTGCGCGGGCTGATCGCGGCCGGCCGTCTCGAAGAGAGTCGCGACATCCTCATCCAATTCGCCCGCTTCGAGCAAAACGGAACCATCCCGAACATGATCCGCGGCGACGACGCATCGAACCGCGACACCTCGGACGCCCCACTCTGGCTGTTCACGGCGCTGAACGACCTGCTCGAAGCCGAGGGCGGCGACACGTTTCTCGATGCCGACGCCGGCGGTCGCCCCATCCGGGACATCCTCGGCGCCATCGGCAAAAACCTGCTCGCCGGCACCCCCAACGGCATTGCGGTTGATCCGAAAACCGGCCTGGTCTTCAGCCCGCCCCACTTCACGTGGATGGACACCAACCACCCCGCCGGCACACCGCGCGAAGGCTACCCCGTCGAAATCCAGGCGCTCTGGCACGCCGCCCTCGATCTGCTCATCCGCATCGACGACGCAAACACGGACTGGCGCGAACTCCGCAACCAAGTCCGCGAGACGCTTCCCCGCCTCTTCTTCCGTCCCGAGCTGGGCTACTTTTCCGACTGCCTCCATGCGAGCCCGGGGATGTCGGCGGCGGAGGCCCAGGCCGACGACCACCTCCGTCCCAATCAACTGTTTGCGCTGACCCTGGGTGCGGTGCGCGACCGCGACATGGCGCAGGCGGCGCTCAACGCCTGCGAGGAACTCCTTGTGCCGGGAGCAATCCGCAGCCTGGCCAACCGCGCCGTGCAGCACCAACTGCTCATCCGCGGCCCTGCGGGACTTCTCAACAATCCAACCCATCCCTACTGGGGACGCTACGAGGGCGACGAGGACACCCGCCGCAAACCGGCCTACCACAACGGCACGGCCTGGACATGGCCCTTTCCTTCCTACTGCGAAGCACTGGCGAAATGGCAGGGCGAATCCGCACAATTCACAGCCCGCTGTCTGCTGCAGTCCAGCGTTCACCTGCTAAACCGAGGCTGCATCGCCCAGCTGCCCGAAATCATCGACGGCGACGCGCCGCACACCTTCCGCGGCTGCGGCGCCCAGGCCTGGAGCGTCACCGAACTCTATCGCGTCCTGAAACTATTGACCCAGCAACCTCAGAACTCGTGATCTTGCGGAAGATCAGGTGGTACCGAATTGCCTTCGGTCTGAAGACCCGAGGGAATATCGGCAACTTGCCGCGAGCGGTCAGAGGGCGCCGGCGGCGTTGTCCAGCATCTCCTGGAACTCGGGCAGGAGGTTTTGTCGCCGTCTCATCCATTGCTGCACGGCGTATCGGTGAAATGGATACATTTGCTCGAACTCGGTGCTTTGCTGCTCGACATCGTGAAGATAACGGACCAGCGCCTTGTAGCGGCGCAAGGCGGCCCAGGCGGCATCCTCCGCCTTGCTCACGGCTCGCGCATACCGGCGCCTGCGGCCATGCCGCAGCAAGTCGAAGGTTTTTGCGTACTCCATGAGAGCCTCGCGCAGCAGTGGCGGGGCGATGCGGATAAGGCGATTGAAATCAGCTTCCAACTGACTGGCCAGCGAGCGGCGGGATTCCCGGCTTTCAAGGACATCGCCCAGTTCGCTGATGGGCACCTCCCGTCGCTGAGCATTGCCGTCCTGACCGGGCAGGACCAAGGTGACAACCTCGGCTTCAGCCAAGGACTGGGCGAGCCAGGCGGGCGAAGCCGGCTCGCGACCGCTGCGGATGCATGCGACGGCTTGACGATGAACCCATTCCGACAACGTTTCGTGGTCCTTCATGGAAGACGACGCCAAATACCGCAGCGCATCAACAGCCGGACGCCCATGTACAAGCAGCTGCAGCAGGCGCGCCACCGGCGGACGCGCCCGCTCCCCTTCCTCCTTGTCGGCAAGAATATCCAGCAACAGGCGGCAGTGAAGCGCATAGATGCGGTACAGCAGTTCCTCGCGGGGGGGGACAGCGGACCTCGGCAACACCTCGACTGCCGGCAGCTCTCCGTCGCGAATCCGCTCCTCGAGGATAGCGTAGCGCGGGTTGCCCGCGGCATCCAAGCCGGTGTCAGTGTACCGGACGCGATAGCCGAGGCCGGCGGCGATCCACGCAAACGGATCGGAGGCGGCATCCTCGTCATCCGGCAGCGAGTGGCCGCAGTGCCTGGCAATGAGTCCCCGCATAATCGAATCCACCGCCGTGGTCAAGCCTTCCTCGGGCGCCAGCGTCACGGTGTAGGAGGTGGGTGTCAGCCGCCGGTCTTTTTCCGCCAGTCCCAACTGTATATGCAGCCACGGCAAACCGCCGTTCGCCTGCGGACGGGGAACGTGACGTTCAAACTCATTCAGGCAGTTCCTGGTGAGTCGGGCAAGGCTGGTGACTTCGCCGGGTGGAGCGCTGATGCGGATTCGGCGAAAACGGTCTGTGAGCGTCTCCCGGTCAGGCGTCCCCGCAGAGGTTGCAGCGACACTCGACAACGCCACAAGCAACACCGTCAACGCCAAGGATTTTCGGTTGTTTTGTCCGCAATCTGCACGCATTGAAACTGGAAACTCGGATGGTTAAGATCGGGCACGGGCGCGGAGGCCGCGCCCGCTACTGGGAGGCCGCCGCTGGCGGAGTTTTCGCGGTTTTCCTCCATGATTGTCCGCTTAGGGAGTCAAAAATGCGGTTCGGCAAACGCCCGCGCGGCCGTAAGGGCGTCCAAGGCTCGGCGGATCGGCGGATCCCGAAGCAGGGCCTGACGCAAATCCTCTTCGCCCTGCTCGAAGACCGCCGGGTCCAGTCCTCGCCCGCTGTACGACACGGTGATGTCCGGCTTGAGGACAAGCCGGCCGGTCGAGTCCGACGCATCGCTGAAGTCTGGAACAGTCACCTCAATTCCACTGGGCAAGGACAGCTGCCGTGAGTCGTACGCATACGCTGGGGTTGGATCGCCGATGGTGACAACCGAGCGCTCCGAACGAAGATGCTTGATGAGCCGCTCCCCCCCCTTCCGGGTGCCTGCCCCCACCAGCGCCACCAGGGGTGTCTTCCGTGACGCAAGGGCATCCGCCATTCGCTCCACAATTTCGGCCTCATCCCCTTCAACCCGTCGCAGATCGAGGAGGGTCCAGCGGGCACTGCTCCACTCGTCCTTTCGCAACCCCTCCGCCACCGTTTCGGCGGTCTCGGCGTCCATCCGGAAGATTCGCAGGTACAGACACCAATCGCGGAGAGCAAGAATGCGCTCCGCGGGCGGACGGTCAGACGAATCGTCATCGCTGTCTGTCGCCCGTGCCTCGGCCGACGGGTGAGGCGCAGCCCCCAGTTCCTCCAGCACCGCCTCCACCACGGCGCGACGCTGATCTGCGGAGACGTCCCCGAGAACGCCGCCCGCGGAGAGATGCGTCAGCGCTGCTTCAATGTCTCGAAGCAGCACCTTGTCCGCACGTGCGGAACGGTTTGAATCAGCCTCTGGGGAAGCCTCCGCATCCGTGACGGGCGCGGGGGCGTCCTCGGGCCCGCCATCGTCGGCCGCAAGCTCCACAGGCGCACTCAGAAAACCGCTGAGCGCAACCACGAAAATACCGGCAATGGAAACCTTCATCGTCGACTCTCCCGGACCTCCAGGTCCGCGTCCAGCACCTTTTGGCTTTGCTGAGCGCGATACTCGGCGACGCGCGCCCTCACCTCCGAATCGGACACCCCCAGAATCTGGGCGGCCAGCAGGGCGGCGTTTTTGACGCCGCCGCGCCCGACGCCGACGGTTGCGACAGGGATGCCGCCGGGCATCTGGACCGTAGCCAGCAGAGCATCCATGCCGTTGAGCGCCCCGCCCTCCACCGGAATCCCGATGACAGGCAGGGTCGTATGCGCGGACACCACGCCGGCGAGATGCGCCGCTCCGCCTGCAGCGGCACAGATCACCTGCAACCCCTGGTCGGGCGCCGTTTCCGCGAACTCCGCAACGATCGCGGGCGTGCGGTGAGCGGACATAACACGGACTGTGTACTCCAACTTAAGTTCATCCAGGGTGTCCAGGGCGGGTTCCAACTTGGGCAAATCCGACTTGCTGCCCATCAAAATGGCAATGCGGGGGGGAGTCATTCGACGTTTCTCCTCTTTTTCTTTGGGGTTCGGATGGTCAAGTCGGGCGGGGAAATGGTCACCTTGCTGCCGGGTGGAACGGATTCGGTCAGCCAAACATTGCCGCCGATGACCGAGCCCGCACCAATGGTCACATCGCCGAGGATCGTCGCCCCGGCGTAGATGGTCACATCGTCCTCGATATTGGGATGACGCTTCTTGCCCTTGATGATCCGTCCGCTCTCGTCCTTGGGGAAGCTCAGCGCCCCCAGGGTTACCCCTTGGTAGAGTTTGACGTTGCGTCCGATGACGGCGGTTTCGCCGACCACGACACCGGTGCCGTGGTCGATGAAGAAGCGCTCGCCGATGGTCGCGCCGGGATGAATGTCGATACCGGTTTCGGTGTGGGCAAACTCGCCCATGACGCGCGGGATCAATGGGACATCTGCCTGATACAGTTCGTGAGCAATGCGCTGCACCGCGATGGCGCGCGCCGCGGGATAGGCAATGACGATTTCATCGGTGGACTGCGCGGCGGGATCGCCGTCAAGTGCGGCATGAATGTCGGTCTTGAGCACGGTGCGGATTTCCGGCAGTCGGTCGAGCAGGCCCATGACGGCATCCTCGGCCTGGCGCCGGCACTGCAGAACCTCCTCGCAGCGATTCTGACAGCGATATGCAATGGCGCGCCGCACCTGCTCGGTCAAATCCCGAAAGGCGCCGTTGACGTAGTCGCCGATGGCAAACTGCAGCCCCGCCCGGTCGAAAAACTGCCGACCGGTATAGCCGGGAAAACAGATTTCAAGGAGGCGTTCCAGGACATCGAGAACGGCCTCGCGCTGAGGCATGTTGGAGCCGTCCAGGTGATTGATGCCCTCTTCGTCCTCGTAAGTGGCGCAGATGCGATGGGTGATTTCGCGGGCTCGTTCCGCAGTCCATCGGGTGCTTTGCCGCAGTTCCGGATCCCATGGGCAGGGGGTGCGTTTCGGTTGACTTTGACTGTTCATTCCGTGGCCTCCTTTTCGACGAGCAGGGTAACCGGCCCGTCGTTGGTCAGTTCAACCTGCATCATAGCACCGAATTCGCCAGTTTCCGTCCGCAGCCCGCTTTCGCGAAGAATTTCCACGAAATGCTCGTACATCGGGATGGACTCCGGCGGGGGAGCGGCCCTGCCAAAGCTGGGCCGCCGGCCTTTGCGCGTATCGCCGTACAGTGTGAATTGCGACACCACCAGTATTTCGCCGCCGATGTCGAGGACCGAGCGGTTCATTTTGCCCTCCTCGTCCTCGAAAATGCGCAATTTCAGGCATTTGTCGGCCACAAAGCGCAGTTCGGCATCCGTGTCGCCGGTGCGCACACCCAAAAAAATCAGCAGGCCGGGGCCGATGCGGGCGCTCGCGGCCCCCTCGATGTGCACCGTCGCGTCGGAAACTCGCTGGATCAAAGCTCGCATTCGTGTGCTCCTGTAAAAGTTGGGTAATGTCAGGGGCAGTTATCAGTGATCAGTAATCAGTAATCAGTGATCAGTTATGACCGATCACTGATTACTGATCACCTGATCTCCCCCCATGGGGACGGCGGGCCCCCGCCGCTTTTCCGCCCGAGGCCGGGTCCAGCTGGTACCCGCGGGCTTCAGCCCGCGCCTCTGGTTCACGCGGCCTAAAGGCCGGTGGTACTATGGGTTGCCGATCACTGATCACTGATTACTGACAACTGATTACTGGTCACTGATTACTGATCACTGATTACTGATTACTGAACACCGCTCACTGCCCACCGGACGTTACAGGCCGGTGGGCAGGTCGATGAATTCGCACTGCACATCGAACAATGACTGAACGCGGCTCATGACCGCCTTGACGCCGGGTGTTTCCGTGGCGTAGTGTCCGCCGACGATGACGGGAATGTCCGCCTCCACTGCGGGGTGGTAGTGTTGATGGGTGAATTCGCCGGTGACGAGGCAGTCCACGCCCGCCGCAGCACAGTACTCTACGGCGTCCGCGCCGCCGCCGGATACGATGCCCACATTCACAATCGAACGGTCGGCGGGACCGACAATGGCGGGTTCGCATCCCGCGAACTCCGCAATTCGTCCGGCGATCTCCGCAACTGGCGCGGCTTCGGAAAGCGCACCGGCCCAGCCGATCTTCGTGCCGTGGTAGGGAAAGAACGCCCGAAGCTGCTCCAGTCCCAATTCATGTGCAAGCACCGCGTTGTGCCCGACTTCCGGATGCATGTCCAAGGGCAAATGCGAGGCGTAGAGAGACACGCCATTCGCCAACAGCGTCCGCAGCCGGCACGCCACGCCGCCGGCAACCGCTTGGATTCCGCCGCCCCACGAGAGACCGTGGTGAACAAACACGAAATCCGCGTCGCCGTCCGCCGCCGCGTCAAACAGCGCCTGGCAGGCGTCCACGCCGAAAATGATTCGATTCACTTCTTCGAGCCCCTCGACCTGCAGTCCGTTGTTGGACGGATCCTCGACTGCTCCGTCGGGAATCAGCAATTCATCCAAATAGGTAACCAGTTGGCTGCGGGAAATCATTGTGCGCTCCTATGTTTTTGGTGTCGGTTTTTTGGCGACTTCCAGGCAGAAGGCGTTGATGATCAGGGTTTCATCGGCGTTGGTTCTCATGACCTGGGAGAAGCGCTGCACAGCGCGCATGAGCTGTTCCGCTTGCTCGGCAGGCGGCGGATTCGCAGGGCGGCTTTCGGCCTCCGCGCCGACGATCTCGGGATGCGGCAGGTCCTCCAGCGGCACCCCCATCGCCCGGAGGTACTCCTGGTGCGCCCACGTTTGGATGGCCTCGACCATTTGTTCGCGCAGGGTCAGATATCGGGCGGACTCCCGCGCCTTTTGTTCCTTTTCCAGCTCCTTGCGCAGCTGGGAGTCGCTTTCGGCGGCCTGCTGCCATCGGTCGTCTTCGTCCTCGTCCGCCTCGCCTGCGGCCCGTTCACGCAAGCCGGCGAACACCGAGCACAGGCCGGAGGCCACCTGGAGTGCGGACTGCGCTCCGCCGCCGGGGCGAAGCTTGCTCAGCAACGCCGGCAGATCGGCCTCCACTGCCAAGCTGTAGTCCCGGCGGTTTTCCACCAGGGAAACCTGCTGACAGCGCGACCGGATGGTGGGCAGCAACCACTGCGGGCGCGTGCTGGTCAGCAGCAGCAGCGTCCGGGGCGGCGGCTCCTCAAGGGTTTTCAGAAACGCGTTCTGCGCCTGGGCATTCATGCATTCGGCCTCGCGGATCAAGCCGATTTTGAGGTGTCCACGCTCGGCGCTCAGGTTCAACTGATGCTCGAATTCGCGAATGCGGTCGACCACGATCGCCCGGCTTTTGGATTGGGGGCGCAGGATGTGCAGTTCGGGGTAGTTTTGCGATTCGTGCAGCCGGCAGTTTCGGCACTGCCCGCAGGGTTCGCCCGTGGTGGTGGGTGTCAGGCAAGCGCAGGCTTCGCCCCAGGCCTGCGCGCAGTCGGCAAGCAGGTCCGGATTGTCGCCGCCGAACAAATAGGCATGTCCGGTACGTTCGGTGCGCACGGCCGTGCTCAGCAGGGCGGCAATGGTGGGAAAGCGGTCGTTAAGACGGGTCCAGAGCACGAAGTGCCTCCTTGATGATGCGCTGGTGAATTGCGTCGACGGTCTGCCTGGCCTCGATGATTCGAAAGCGGTTTGGCTCGGCGCTCGCCAAGGCCAGAAAGCCGTCCCGCACCGCGCGGTAGAAACCACGCCCCTCGTCCTCCATGCGGTCGTGCTCGTCGGTTTCCGCACGGCGTCCGCACATTCGCGCAAGGGTTTCCTCGACGCTCAAGTCGAGCAGGAACGTCAGGTCGGGCCAGCGGTCTTCGATGGTGAACTCGTGCAGGGTTTGAATGAACTTCGGGGACAGGTTCCGCGCCGTTCCCTGGTAGACGGTTGTGGAGTCCGCGAACCGGTCGCAGACCACGATGCCTCCGCGGCTCAGATGCGGCAGGATGACCTGGCGCATGAGCTGGGCGCGGCCGGCGCCGAACATCAACAGCTCCGCCTCCGCGCAGACATCGCCCGGCTGGCCGAAATGCTTCAACAGCCGACGCAGCTCCTCGGACAGCGGGCAGCCGCCGGGTTCGCGCAGCAGGATCGCATCCCGCCCCCGCTTCTCGAGGGCGGCGACCAGCAGTTGGGCCTGGGTGCTCTTGCCCGCTCCCTCGGGGCCTTCTAAGGTAATGAAAAATCCCTGCGGCATTGGCTTCATGAAAAATACGTTTGCGGACTTGCCGAATCGTTGTTGGCGTGTAGTTTGAGCAGTGACGGACGCACTGTCGTCGGAAAGCGGATACAATAGTTACTAAAGCCACCCTTTCGAATCCAACAGATAAAATGCAGGTGGAGCATCCCTCCAACCTCAAACACTAACGCTTACGGAGAACTCAATGGCCAAAAGCAACGCCAAGAACAAGCAGAAGACCACGAAGAAGGACCTGTTCTGGAAGCGCGAAAGCGCATGGGGCTGTCTTTCCGACGACGACGCGAAGAGCATGGACGCGTACTGCTCGAAATATCTCGATTTCGTCAGCCGGGCCAAAACCGAACGCGAAGCGCACGACTTGGCGTTGGGCGCAGCCCTGGAGGCAGGCTACCAGCATCTGGACAGTATGAGCTCCCTGTCGGCTGGCGACAAAGTGGTCCGCTCCACGCGCGGCAAATCCCTGTTTCTGGCTCACATCGGCGAAAAGCCGGTTCACGAGGGCGTGCGCATCCTGGGCGGACACATTGACGCTCCCCGCCTGGACGCCAAGCCGAAACCGCTCTATGAGGACAGTGAACTGGTGCTGCTGGACACTCACTACTATGGCGGCATCCGCAAATACCAGTGGGTGACCATGCCCCTGGCCATTCACGGCGTGGTGGTCCGGCAGGACGGCACACTCGTCCCCGTGGCCATCGGCGAGGATGCCGACGATCCGGTCTTCGTGATTACCGACCTGCTGCCCCACCTGGCCAAGGACCAAAACAAAAAGACCCTCTCGGAAGGAATCACCGGCGAAAACCTCAACGTCCTGCTCGGCAGTCGATTTGAAAAGGAGCAGAAGGACGAGGAGGATGACGAAGGGGAAAAGAAAAATGGCGGCAAGGAAAAGGTCAAGAGCCGTCTGCTCGACATCCTCAAGGAAAAGTACGACATCGAGGAGGAGGACTTGGCCAGCGCGGAGCTGGAGGTCGTGCCCGCCGGCCCCGCACGCGAACTCGGGCTGGACCGTTCCATGATGCTCGCGTACGCCCACGACGATCGCATCTGCGCCTACGCCTCGCTGGCGGCTCTGCTCGAACTTGACCAAACGCCGGAACACACCGCCGTCGTTCTCCTCGCGGACCGCGAGGAAGTCGGCTCGGTCGGCGCCACCGGCATGGATTCGCTGTTCTTCGAGAACACGGTCGCCGAGGTGCTGTCCCGCTGCGGCGAGCCGTACAGCGACCTGCTTGTCCGGCGCAGCCTCGAAGCCTCGCGGATGATCTCCGCCGACGTCAGCCCCCTCCACGATCCCAACTACCCCGAGGTCAGCTCGCCCAACAACATGGGGCGCATGAACGCCGGTGTGGTGGTCGACAAATATACCGGCGCGCGCGGAAAATCCGGCTGCAGCGAAGCATCCGCGGAGTTCATGGCGGACCTGCGCAGAATCTTCAACGGCGCCGGCGTCATTTGGCAGACCGGCGAACTGGGCAAGGTTGACCAGGGCGGCGGCGGAACCATCTCGATGTTTCTCGCCCGCTACGGCATGGACGTTGTCGACTGCGGCGCCGGGCTGCTCAGCATGCACGCCCCTTGGGAGGTTGCGTCCAAGCTGGACACGTTTATGATGTACAAGGGGTACAGAGCATTCCTGGAGGATCGCTCCAGAACAACAGCCTAACCGGCAGGAGGGAAACACAGATGTTCTCCCCCAAAAAAACTAAAAACAACCCCGATCCGAAATCTCCCCCGACCGAGAAAGCGGTGTTCGACCTGATCGGCTTGCTGGGCAAAGTCATCAACAGCTCCACGCTCTATGGGCCGAACCACCGAATGACCGAGGTGGCCCATGATGAGGCATACCAAGCTCTGAGTTCAGTGCTGCAAAACCGCGCGCGGCTGCGGATCAGCCTGTTTGAAGGTACGCTGCATGTGGACGGCAATCCTCTGGAACGAAGCGGTGCGCTCGTCCAGGTGGTTGTCCGCCAAATGAAAAAGCTGGACGTCTCCGGCTTCAGCCTCCTGCGGGGCATGACGCGCGAAGACTTCGATAGCCTCATGCAGATGCTTTCCGCCCGCGAAGCGCCCAGCGGAGAAGACTTTAATGAACAGCTTCGGCGGCGAGGCGTGCAGCATGTGCAATCCGAGACCAAAGGAGAGCTGACCCGGCTGGGCGAAGACGAAACTGTGGTCGGCCGCCGCGAAGCGCAGAGAGCCGCCGCCCAAGCAAAGAGCGACAAAAAAGACGCAGCCGACACAAGTACTGAACAGGAATCCGAAGCCTTTTTGCGGAATCTGGCTGCAGGCATGAGCGGAGCAAGCAATCAGCCGGGCGGCGGCAGCGGAGGAGAGGGGACGTCCGGCGGCGAACGTGGCGAAAAAGGGCCGGACGTGGAGAAGATTCTGGCCTTTTTGAAGGGCAGCGACTCCCTGTCCTCGATCCCCTCCAGCGCCGAATTGCAACAGGTGGCTTCCGACTCCGAAAAGCTCGCCAACCTGATCATGGAATCGACCACCGTCCAGCAGCGCAATCAGGAGATGGCTTCCGGAGAATCTCTCGCCGACCTGGTCGTCGGCGCCCTGCGCCGAACCTACAATGGTTTGCGCCGCCCCGTCTCCGATCCGAGTCGCCAGCTTGACGCCCGCAAAAGCCTTCTCATGCTCGAGAAAAATGTCCTCGACCGACTCCACAAGATGATGGAGGGCGTCGACAACATGGAGGCGCAGGTGCCCGACGACTTCGGCGAGGAAGTCGACGAACTCGAAGTCGCGACCATGACCTCCGAATACGTCCGCCGCCGAGAATCCCTCGAGCGCATGGAAAAGGAAGTCATGAGCTACATAAAGGGTAGTTCGAGCCGCGCCCAACAGGATGACCGCCTGCAGTCCGCATTTCAGGAGGCGGGATTGCCCGAGTCCGGATGGCGAGAGCTGGTCGCCAAAAGCGGTGCCGGCGGCAGTCCGGGCGGCGGGGCCGATCTCGGTGCGCTGACCATGCTGCTGAGCCAGCTGGACCGCCTCATGGAGGGCGGTCAACCCGACCCGAAAAGCGTCGGCGAAACCGTCAAGGAAGTCGGCAGCCAGGTCTCCAGCCTGACGGAAGCCACCAAGGACAAGATGAATGAACTCGGCGAAACCCTGGACCAAGCCGAAACAGATGTGAGTGAAGCGCAAGCCGCCGGCAAGAGGCCGCCGCAAAAACTGGCCGGACGCGAACTGCTCGCCGAAATCGTCCAGGAGCTGTGCCAGCCCGCCACCGCCATCAGCTGCTCGGCCATGATGCTGCAGGAGGGCATGTTCGGCCCCCTGCCCCCGGATCAGGCCGACGTCATGCAAACCGTCGCCGACTGCGGCGACAAACTCAACCGCCTTCTCGAACACCTTAAAAACATTGTCGGATACCCCTCCGACTTCATCCCCAAACACGACCAGGTGTAATGCGAAAACTCGTCAATCAATTCAGTTGGTCGGTCTCCCGCGACCGCCTCTTCCATTCCTGCAGGCGCGCCTACTTTTACAACTACTACGGTTCCTGGGGCGGCTGGGAAGCCGGCGCAGAGCCGAAGACCCGGCAACTCTACATCCTCAAAAACATGACCTCCCTGGAAATGTGGGGCGGCAGCATCGTTCACGACGTCATCGCCGAAGCCCTCCGCCGCCGTGCCCTCAAGGACACCCCCATCCGAACCGGGGAGCTGCAGGCGCGAGCACGCGAAAAACTGCGCAGCGGATGGAAGGATGCCGTCGCCAAAGCCTGGCAGAAATCACCCAAGAAAACCAACCTGTTCCGACTCTACTACGGCAACGGCAAAACCCTGCCCGCCGAACAGACCGAGCGCGCGAAAAAACGCGTCTACGGCTGCCTCGAAGCCTTTGCCGACTCCCAGACACTCGCCGAGATCACCGCCGTCTCACACCTGAACTGGCATCCCGTCGACACCCTCGACTCCTTTTCCTTCGACGGACTCAAACTCTGGTGCGCCATCGACTTCGCCTACCAGGATCCGGCAGGCAAAACCCGGATTCTGGACTGGAAAACCGGCGGCGAAGACGAGGACGCTTTGCGCATGCAGCTGGCCTGCTACGCCTTCTACGCCGCCGACGTCTGGCACGTGCCACTCGAACAGCAGCGCCTCATGGGCGTGTTTCTGCGCGACAACGCCAGAGTCAGCGAATACACCCTGACCCCCGACATCCTCCTCGAAACCCGTCAAACCATCGTCGACAGCGCCGCGGAAATGCGCGCCTGCCTGGTAGACGCCGAAAACAACGTCGCCCGCGAAGAGGATTTCCCCGTTGCCGACAACGACCGCCCCTGCAGACGCTGCTCGTTCCGGGAAGCCTGCCCGAAAATCGACCACCCAGCAATCGACCCCACCGCCCTCTGAAGCAATGTCGAAAACCTCTCCACACCAGCATCCACAAGAAATGACACACTCGGCGTTTGGGCTTTGCCTCTTCCTGGCTGTCTGGACGGCAATGCAGGTCGGAGTGTGGGCCGGTGAGCTGAAGACGTTTCCTCAGGCCACGCTTCAGGCAAGCAGCCACAATGACGGCGACAGCTTTCGGGTTGACCTGGGCGATCGGAAATGCATCCTCCGCCTGTATTTTGTGGATTGTCCGGAAACCCGTGCGGATTCCAAAGCGGATGCCCGTCGGCTGCGCGAGCAGATGCGCCACTTCGGAGTCGAGGCGAAGCCGTTAACTGAATATGCACAGCAGGCAAGCCAATTCACCGAGGATGCGCTGGCCGAACCATTCACAGTTCACACCGCATTTGCAACTGCGGGCGGCCGGTCCAAAACACCGCGGTACTACGCCTTCGTCACCACCGCCGAGGGCAAAGATTTGGGCACGGAACTGGTTCGACACGGCTTGGCCCGAAACCATGGCTTGGGTAGAGCAATGCCGGACGGTCCGGACCGCGATGAAGCAAAGGCGCAACTTGGCGATATCGAGGTGTCCGCGACAATCAGGCGCGCAGGCATCTGGAAGAAGTCCGATGCCGAGCGCATTGTGAAATTGCGGGCCGAGCAGCGCCGCGATGACTCCGAACTCGGGAAGGTTCGGACTTCGACCCGCCACAAGGTCACAGCCGCGAACCCCGTAAACATCAACAAAGCCACTGAAAAAGAACTTCAGCAACTGACGGGGATCGGACCAGTACTGGCAAAGCGCATTATCGAGGCGCGCCCATTCAAGACCACGGACGAGCTGAAGGACATACACGGAATCGCACAAAAAACCCTTGATCGCTTGCGGGATCAGATCACCGTGAACGACACCCCTAAAAAGTAAAACAGGCATCCCCGCCTGTTCCAACCATATCAAACGAGAGTCGTGGCCAAGAAGGGGCAGGACGACCTGGTTGTTACGAGTGCGCAGCCGGGCGTGCTGTACGTGAGCGGGTTGCCGGTTGAGAAGAACATCTTCACTGGAGTGCAGCGCAAGATCGGCACCATGGCCAGGGCTTTTTCCATAACCCATGGGCGCGGCGACGGTGTGGAAATCCGTAACGCCTCATGTCTGAACCTGGATATCCCGACGGGATCGGTTGACTATGTGTTCACCGATCCGCCATTTGGGGGGAACATCCCGTATTCGGAAGTCAATTTCCTCAATGAGGCGTGGCTGGGGCAGACCACCGATTCGGCAGACGAGGCCATCGTGAGTCCCCATCAGGACAAGTCAGTAGAAGACTACAAAGAGCTCGCAAAGAACTGGGGCAGTTCTTCACCGGAGTTCCGCTTGCCCGAATTCTGGCCGCCCTAAGCGTCAATGACCGTTGTGACTCGGTAATCGATCCAATGGCGGGTACAGGAGATCTGCTGGACGGTGTAATAGAGCGGATGCAACGCACTGGCGGTAGGCTTTCTCGTCTGGATGGTATCGAGATATGTGAATCCACGGCATCTGTCTGTCACAATCGCCTCGCCGCTTGGCAGGAATCCATAGGTGAGCTTCCGCATCATCTGATGCGTGCTTCGGCGTTCGCGGCTGAGACGTTTGACGTACTCTCGTTCTGCTCCTATGAAAGTTGCACGAAGACACTCCGTAGAAGACGACCATGACACGAATCGGACGCAACGCGCCCTGCCCGGGCGGCAGCGGCAGAGAATACCGGAAACAGGGTGTCCCCTTGGCGCAAGTACCCACTATCGGTCATGCGCCAAATTAGTGGGACTCAAATCCCGCCGCCCACGCACCGGCTGGAAAGCCAGTGCCACGGTTTTTCCCCAATGACCACCGGCTGGAAAGCCAGTGCCACGGTTTTTCCCCAATGACCACCAGAACTCAGTACAGTAGCCTCAAGGGGTGCGCAAGTTGAACGACATTTTTT
>CAZSBQ010000032.1:0-24038 GCA_964604795.1 uncultured Victivallales bacterium
CGACCCGCGGATGGAAAGCCGGGGAGTTTGGTCCCACGGATGGCAAAGCCGACCCACGGATGGATCAAGGGAAATAGGGTAAATAACATACGGCAACATTATGCCGGTCTCTTCGCAGATCATTGATGCCTGCAAGCGCCTTCCCCTTCTTCCTGTGCCTTCTTTATCCGCGGGTCGGCTTTGCCATCCGTGGGATTCCCTCTATATCCGTGGGACGCCGCCACCTTCTCGAAGGGACACCCCGGGGTTCCAGTGTCGGCCGCCCCCCGGCTCGACGGAGTCTCGCCCTCCAGTGTGTGGGTGTGTGGGGGTGTGTGGGGTGTGTGTGGGTGTGTGGGGTACTGGTCACTGATCACTGGTCACTGGTCACTGATCACTGGTGCGTGTGGCGGCACGCGCCAAGGCGCGTTGGGGGGGGCGGGATCACGCCGCTCCCCTCCCTCAGAAAAAGGTTGCCCCGCGGCGATCTTTTCTTGATTTGCAATTCGGTTTCGGCACTCTACATTACTTGCCGTTTGCCATCCGTCTGATTGGTGGATGGGCCGGATGAAGAAGGAAAAATCGTTGTTCAAAAGAGTTACACTCCAATTTCACCAGGAGGACATGACAAATGTCGTCTATCGCCGAACGTGTCAAGGAAAAGGTTGCCGAGCAGCTGGGAGTCAACGCCGACCAGGTCGTGCCTGAAGCAAAATTTGTCGAGGACTTGGGTGCGGATTCCCTGGATACCGTCGAACTGGTCATGGCGCTGGAAGAGGAGTTCGGAACCGAGATTCCGGATGAAGAGGCGGAGAAACTCACCACTGTGGCCGAAGCAGTGACCTATATTGAGAACGTCAAGAGCTGAAGTAGGCGACGGACCCAGTCCGTTTCAGGAGCGCCGTCCTCCGGCATCGTCGCGGTCGTGCGCTCCCCACGTATGCTTCTAACGTTCTTCTCCAAACGATTTGCAAAAATGGTTTTGGCGGTAGATTCGGAGGTTTAATCAATGACGACGGACGGTGAGCGAATAGTCGTAACCGGACTCGGAGCGGTTTCCTGTCTCGGAAACGGGGCGGCAAAGAATTGGGATGCCTTGTGTGCAGGGCGTTCCGGGATTGGACCGATCACCAAGTTCGACGCCTCGAAATTCCGCTGCCGCATCGCCGGCGAGGTCCGCGACTTTGATGTTACGGAATACATGACGGCGAAGGAAGCTCGCCGCATGGATCCTTTCTGTCATTATGCGGTGGCTGCGGCGGACGAGGCGATCGCCCAAGCGGGATTGCGTGAGGGGGATTTTGACCTTGACCGCGGCGGTGTGCTGATTGCCAGCGGCATCGGCGGGATCAGCACGCTGTCCAAGCAGGCGGATGTGTTGCGCGAACGCGGACCGTCGAAATCCAGCCCCCTGACTGTGCCCATGATGATCGTGGACATGGCCTCGGGAATCGTCTCCATCCGTCATGGGTTCCGCGGTCCAAATCTCTGTGTGGTCACCGCCTGCGCGTCCGGTTCCCACGCGATCGGGGAAGCCGCGTGGATGCTGCGCCGCGGCGATGCCGACATCATGATCGCCGGCGGCACCGAAGCCTGCATCGACGGTCTGGGGCTCACCGGGTTTGCCGCCATGAAGGCGCTCTCCGGACGCAATGACGATCCGGACCACGCCAGTCGTCCCTTCGATGCCGAGCGCGACGGATTCGTGCCGTCCGAAGGCGCCGGTCTTGTTGTGCTGGAACGGCTCGAGGGCGCCCGTAAACGCGGCGCGACGATCCTGGCCGAACTCAAGGGATACGGATTGACCGGAGACGGCTACCACATCACCGCCCCCGACCCGGAGGGCGGGGGCGCCACCCGCGCCATCAAAAACGCCGTCTCGCAGGCAGGGCTGAATCCGGAAGACATCGACTATGTCAACGCCCACGGAACGTCCACGCCGCTCAATGACAAGGGGGAATGCAAGGCGCTGCGGAACGCCTTCGGCTCGGCGGCGGACAAGTTGGCGGTGAGCAGCACGAAATCCATGACCGGTCATGCCTTGGGCGCAGCTGGCGGATTGGAGTGTGTCTACAGCGTGCTGGCCTTGCAGCACGGGATCGCGCCGCCGACAATCAATTACGAAGTGCCCGATCCGGACTGTGACCTTGATTTTGTCCCCAATCAAGCCCGCGAGATGTCCATCCGCAATGCCCTGAACGTCAATCTGGGCTTTGGCGGGCACAATGCGGCCCTGATTTTCAGTGCTGTGTAAGGGGGCGAGCGAGGTGGCTGGTTGCGCGGTTCGCAGGGGTGCGATGGAGTTGCGGGGGTGGACGGGGCGAAAATTCGTTGAGACGGCGGCGGAGGTTGACAGGTGATGACGATCCATCTGAGCAAACCGTGCCGAACTCCGGCGTTCAAGGACCGCCAGGCTTTGGTGCGGATCACTCGACGCGCGGTGGAACTGGTCGGAGAAATCAGCGCTGGCCCGGTGCTTGCCGACGGTGTGATCAACATGGTCCTGGCCTCCCGACCCTTGATGCGGCGGCTCAACGAAGAGTTTCTCGGGCATGCCGGGGATACCGATGTCATCGCGTTCGACTACACGAGGGCTGAGCGGATGCCGGGGGAGGGCGCTCCGGACGAGGGCGTGGTGAGCGGGGAAATCTACGTGTGCCTGCCGGTGGCGGCCGATGCCGCCTGCGAACACGGAACGTCTGTCAGTTTCGAAGTCATACTGTATAGTATCCACGGACTGCTGCATTTGGCCGGTTTCGACGACCATTCCGAGCAGGACCGCCGTCGAATGCGACGGCGAGAACAACAAGTCATGTCCGCAGTGGAAGCCGAGTTCGGCGCGGCGGACGTGTTTCACAGTTAACGGGCCCGACTCCGTTCCAGACGACGCGCCGCCTGCGTTGTCGCTGATCCCGCGAATGGAGAGCCCACGCATGAGGTATCCAAAACCCCTTGATGATTCCGCTATTTTGGAGTATCACCCTGGCCGCAAGTGCCGGGTTCCTGGCCACTCTGGTGGCTGTGGCGACCGTCAGCCTGAACAACCTGAGCTGCGGCACGGTCCGCAAGCTGGAGACGCGTCACCGCAAACTGGCCGAGAGACTGGACCTGTTGTTGCGGCGCCGGGATTCGGCAATGATGACCTTGCGCCTGCTGCTTCTGGTCGATGTGCTGTTCATTCTTTATTGTCTGTACAATGCGGCGGTGTTGCCGTCGTCCGCCGCGGGGCATGGCGGCATACTGTTTGCCGGAACGACGGCCGGGGTGGTGCTGTACTTTTTGATCAGCGAGATTGTCGGGCGGCACCTCTCCGGCCTCGCCGCCGGCCGCTATCTGGTCGCCTTCTCCTATCTCGCCCAGGTGCTGGCCATACCGCTGTTTCCGATTCTGTGGCCGCTCCGGCTGCTTCACAATCGGATTGAAGTCTGGCAGGGCGAGCGCGGCCAGGAGGAGGAACGCGCCACTGCGGAGGACGAAATCATGTTCCTGGTCGAGTCCGATTCCCAGGAGGAGGATTCGCCCAATGAACTCGAAGAGGATGAGCGCCGGATGATCCGCGGCGTCTTCGATCTGGATGAAACCCTGGTCCGCGAGGTGATGACGCCACGAGTGGACCTCAAAACCCTGCCCGACACCGCGACAGTGGACGATGTTCGCTCCTGCATTGTCGAAACCGGTCACTCACGGATTCCGGTCTATCACGAGTCCATCGACCATATCGTCGGGGTCCTGTACAGCAAGGACCTGATCAATGAAGCCCGCGTCCGGGCCGCCAAGGGGCTGGATGAGCTGTTTCACACACCTTTGTTCATTCCCGAATCAAAGAACGTCGGCGATTTGCTGGCGGAGTTTCAGCAAAGCCAAATTCACTTTGCCGTCGTTCTGGATGAGTACGGCGGAACCGCCGGGGTGGTCTCCATCGAGGATGTCCTGGAGGAAATCGTCGGTGAAATCCGCGATGAATATGACATCCATGAAACCGAACCGGTGCTGGTTCGCAACGAGGACGGCAGTGTCACTGCCGAGGCGCGCGTGCCACTGAGCGACGTCCTCGAACTGCTGGACATGGAATTGCCCGAAAAAAACGACTGCGAGACCTTGGGCGGCTACATCACCTCGTCCATCGGGCGAATTCCCGCCCGCGGGGAAACGGTGGAGAACTCGTGGTTTGATTTCGATATACTCGAGGCGGACATGCGCCGCGTGCTGAAGGCGCGCGTTCGACCCAGCAGTCCGGAGCAGTCCGACAGCTTGGGGCAAAACCAAACCAACGGACGCGGGAGACAGAGCGGATGAGCGAACAGGTCACCCATTTCCGAAACACGTTTCTGGCCGGCCTGCTGACGCTGGTGCCCATCATGGTCACCATCTACGCGGCCAACTGGATTTTCAATCTCCTCACGGGCCGAACCGCCAGACTGCTCAGACGTTTGGGATATGAGCTGTTCGATATCGCGCCCGAGTTCGCGGTTCGATTGCTGGCTCTGGTAATCACCATCGCCATCATTTGGCTGGTCGGGCTTGTGACGCGCAATATGGTCGGCAAACGGATTATTCAGTCTGCCGAGAATCTTTTTCAGCGTGTGCCCATGCTGGGCAGCGTGCATGGCACGGTCAAGCAGATCGGCCAGGCCCTGTTCAGCAGCCCGGACACGGCGATGTTCCGCAAGGTGGGCCTCATCGAGTACCCCAAGGAAGACTCCTACGCTCTGGGCTTCATCACCGCCGATGCCTATGCCGAATGCAATGACGCCGTGGGCGAGGACATGGTCAGCATCTTTTTGCCCACCACGCCGAATCCAACCAGCGGATACCTGCTGTTCATCCCGCGCGAACGCGTGAGCATCCTCAAGCTGTCGGTGCCCGAGGCCATGCGCCTGATCATCAGCGCCGGCGCCGTAAAACCGCCGATCCCCGCCGCCGCGATGCCCGACATTGAACCGCCTGCGGAAACTGCGGATTCGCCTGTTGATGAGTGACCTTGTCCTGCCCATCCTGCTGGCTCTCGGATTGCTTGTGCTCGAGCGTGTCGGCGTGACGTTGCTCACCCGCTCGCCCGCGGGGCGAGACTGGGTGCGCTCCCACCGCTTCGCGCATCCGAACACCATCTGTCTGGTCCGCATTCCGATGGGGGTTCTGAGCATCCTGCTGTGGGAATGGATCGGTCCCTCCGCCGCGCTGGTGTGGTTCGCCTTTTGGATGAGCACCGACCTTGCGGACGGGACAATTGCGCGAAGCTGCGGCTTGATCACCGAGCGTGGGAAGTGGTTGGACCCACTCTCCGACAAATGCATGGTTTTGCCCCCCCTTCTGTATGTCGCTCTGGAACCGGCCGTGACAGTGTCCCCGCCGGCGGGCATCATCATTGCCTTCGTGCTCGTGGACATTGGCGGGCAGCTGTCCCGCCTCTTCGTGCAGCGCACAAGCGCCAATTTGTTCGGCAAAGCGAAGACGGGTGCGGCAACATTTCTGCTGGGGATCGTCGCCCTGCATCAGATTGCGCCCGTGCCCGGCGTGACCCCGACTGCGGTCGCATTCCTGGCGGGCATTGCTCTCGTGCTGGCGTTGTTGTCCGCCGGCGCCAAGATTCTGGCGCGGCGCGCCTACGCCGTCCTGCTCTCCGTCGGCGCGCTGCTGGCCGCAGGATTGGCGCTTGCCGAACTGATTCAGGGACGCATCCTGAGGGGCGCAATGCTTGCACTTTTGCCCCTCGCGCTGAAATTGCTGGATGAGGACTTCAGCGCGCCCACCCGTCCTGCCGGGTTGGCCATGCTGAGCGCTAGGGGGCTTGAAGCCAAGTGGCGCCGGCTTCCGGAGACCGTCCGCGTCGGAGTCATTCTGGTGCTGTTGATCCTCGGTTGCGTTTGCGCGGCTCACGCACCCGTGTGATGGGCCTCCGATTTTTTGGTTTGTCGGGCTTGCACACGCATACTCAGGTGCTACAGTACGTGCCTTTGCGTTCCGGACCAATCTGATGCTCGGGTGGCGGAACTGGCAGACGCGCATGGTTGAGGGCCATGTGGGGTAAAACCCATGCGGGTTCGAGTCCCGCCCCGAGCACCACTGTCCGATTTTTGCGGGGGTTGCCGCTTTTCCCGATTGCCGGAAATCGTGCACGTATCGAATTCAGGTGGAGAACTCAGTGATGCCGCATCCGCTTCCGAACCCCAACATTGTCTACATCCTCGCCGACGACATGGGCTATGGCGACGTTTCCGCGCTCAATCCCCGCTCCGGCATCCGCACGCCGCACCTCGACCGCCTGGCCGCCGGGGGCCTGATTTGCCGGGATGCCCATGCCAGTTCCGCCGTCTGCACGCCCTCGCGCTACAGCATCCTCACCGGTCGGTACAACTGGCGTTCGGTCCTGAAGCAGGGAGTTACAGACGGCGAGTCAAAGTCCATCGTCGAGCCAGGCCGCATGACTGTAGCCTCGTTCCTGCGGCAACACGGCTACTCCACCGCATGCGTGGGCAAATGGCACCTGGGCTGGACCTGGCCGCGCGTCGCGGAAGGCGACGCCATCGATTTCACCGCGCCAATCACCATGGGCCCCACCGATTTCGGCTTTGACACCTACTTCGGCATTCCGGCATCGCTGGACATGCCGCCGTACGTGTATGTCGAGAACGACCGGCCCACCGCCACTCCGGACCGGACCATTGCGGGCAACGACGACAAGCTGCTCTTTCGCGAGGGTCCCATCGCCCCCGATTTCCAGCCCGAAACGGTCCTGCCCACCTTCGAGCAAAAGGCGGTGGAATTCATCGACCAACAGCAGAGCGGGAAACCGTTTTTTCTGTATCTCTCCCTCAATGCCCCCCACACGCCCATTCTGCCCACCATCGAGTTTCGCGGCAAGTCCGGAACCAACGAATATGGCGATTTCTGTCTGCAGGTCGACGCTGTCGTCGGCCGCGTCATGGAAGCCCTCGAGCGCAACGACCTGGCTGACAACACAATCCTGATCTTTACCAGCGACAACGGCTGCTCGCCGCAGGCGGATTTCGACGAGCTGGCCGCCGTCGGACACCAGCCCAGCTATGTTTTCCGCGGACACAAGGCGGATATCTACGAGGGCGGGCACCGAATTCCCCTGATTGTCCGCTGGCCGGAAACCATCACCGCCGGATCCGTCAGCGACCAGACGGTGTGTCTGAGCGATCTGCTGGCCACCTGCGCCGACATCGTGGGCGAGGACCTGCCCGCCGACACCGGCGAGGACAGCGTCAGCAACCTGCCGATTTGGCGCGGCGAACCCGACGACGTCCCCCTTCGGGAAACCACCGTGCACACCTCGATAAACGGATCGCTCTCCATCCGCAAAGGAAAATGGAAGCTGGAGATGTGCCCCGGTTCCGGCGGCTGGAGCTTTCCCCGCCCCGGCCCCGAAACCGACGGCCTGCCGCCGTGCCAACTCTACGACCTGGACGCTGATGTCGCCGAGACCACCAACCTGATCGACCTGCATCCCAAGGTCGCCGCCGAGTTGAAGGAGAAACTGACCGATATCATCCGGAGAGGACGCAGCACCCCCGGACCCGATCAGCCCAACAGCGGCGAATTTCCCTGGCAGCAGCTCTGGTGGCTGGCCCAGGACAAGGATTGAGTCGGCCGTCCCACCTTGGTCGGAGTTCATGCTTTAGCATGCATGTGTGAAGGGGGCAAAGCAGATGTCGAGTGCGAAGTTTTAAGCCGAACTACTAGTGTCAGGACACTGGCTTTGGAGCGGATCCAATACCCATCTTTTTTTGTCAAACCCAGTCACCGTCGCCGACGGCGCACTACCCCTATCATCAGGCCGCCGAGGCCGAGCAGCGCCAGTGATGCGGGTTCGGGCACCAACGTGTAGTCTACGACCTCGAGCCTGTTAAGCCCGGCTTCCATGTAGCCGTTGCCCGAGGCGATGAACTCGATGATCGGCTGTCCGCTGGTGAAGGAGAACGTGCCGAGGTCCGTGGTGCCGCCCGACGACTGATTCAGCGTGCCGGTGTGCAGCAGGTTGCTCGTGCTGCCGTCGTAGATGTTGTAGGTCGAGTCGCTGGTGCGCCCGCCTATGTTCCATGCGCCGGTGATCTTCAGGTCGACCGATGCCAGGGAGGGGGCGTTGATGAACTTCTGGGAATAAGTCGCGGTATCGTCCGTCGACTCGGTCAGGCGACCACTGCTGTAGTCGTCCCAGCCGGTTCCCGTTTCCGAATACACGCTCGACATCGTGGCGCTCATGCCAAAGACCAGACCTTTTAAGGTTTCGTTGAATCGGGCCGCGTCGGACATGACCTTGCCACCGTCATCGTCATGGGCCTCGATGGTGAGGTCGCTGCCGGTGCCGGTATCGAACTCGTAGATGCCCACGCCGAACCACGATGCGCCACCGAACGCGACTTGACTGACGTAGACCGTGTCTGTCCCATCGCTGTGGGTGACGTTGTACTTGGCGTTGGAGGCATATGCGTACTGAGAGG
The DNA here is from genome assembly GCA_964604795.1 of uncultured Victivallales bacterium. GTDB lineage: Bacteria > Verrucomicrobiota > Lentisphaeria > Oligosphaerales > CAZSBQ01 > CAZSBQ01. The sequence continues at coordinate 8,445 of CAZSBQ010000032.1, forward strand.
GCCACCACGATTCGATGCCGTAGATGCCGGCTGTGCTGATATTGGGAGTGAAAGTGGCGGTCGAACCGTCGAGCCGGGACGTGCCGTCATAGCTGCCGGTGTCCGTGCGTTGCTGCCAGCTTCCGGTCTCGGTGTAGGTCGGGTCGCCGTCGGCATTGTCGATGACGATGGCGGCTTGGGCGGAGCCAGCCAACAGGCCGACAATGCAAACGGTGAAGATCACGACTGTGGTTTTCATCACTCATCTCCGTCTAACACGGCATCTAATCAATCTCTCAAGGCGCCGCCCGCCGTCGATGCGGCACCTTGAGGAATGCAGCACAGACCTTACTGCATTAACCCAAGTATAGCATAATCCAGCCCTGATGCAAGCCAGTCATAACTCTTCTTATTTGAGTGACTCTAAAAAGTCAAATTTAAAGTGGAGGACTGATTGCCGCCGTACCCCCGGGGGGCCCGTGTCTGGAGGTCCAGCTCGACGGAGTCTCGTCCGCTCCGCAACACTCAGGCGGCGATGGCGGCGAGCAGGACGATGGCGAAGGCCATGACGAAGATGGCGACGGTTTCGATGATGCCGAGGGCCATCAGGTAGTTTGTGAAGCCCTTGCCGGTTTCGCCGAAGGCGTCGCAAGCGCCTGCGCCCGCTCGTCCCTGCATCCAGGCGGACACGCCCATGCCGATGCCGCCGACGATGCCCATGAACAAGTAGGCGGGCCAGGCCGCGGCCGATTCCGCGGCTTTGGCGCTGATTAGAAACATCAGGATCATGCCGTAGATCGTCTGCGACAGTGGCATGCCCGCGAAGACCGCAAGCTGGAATGGCGCCTGGCGGTTCTGCGCGTAGCAGCGCTTCCAGGCGCCGACGGCGGCGGCGCCCGCCGCTCCGGTGCCCAATGCCGATCCGATGGCCGCGAATCCGATGGCGCAGAATGCGCTTGCCTGTGTGAGTGCTTCTTCCATGGTGTGTTTCCTCTTATGCTTCTGGTTGGGGATTTCTGGACAGCGGGGTGTAGGGATGGCCGCTCCACGTCAGTCCCATTTGGTTGGAGAATTCCAAGGCGTTGAGGCGCACGCCGTGCACCAGAACGCCCAAAAACGCCAGGCCTATGTTGAGGGTGTGTCCCAGCAGAATGATCACGACGGCACCGGGCAGCAGCCAAGGATTGAGGTCGAAGACCATAGCGCCCATGTCGTTGAAGCTGTCGGCGATGAAGTAGGTGGACAGGCCGACGGCGAACAGGCGAATGTAGGAAAGCAAATCCACAAAGCTGTTGATGGCGTCGAAGGGCAGGCCGAAGACTTCGCCGAAATCGCTCCACTTGACCGCGCAGGTCAGCACCAGCAGCGCGCCGACCGCGTACAGGCCGTAGACGAACTGCGGGAAGGCGTTGCCCACTACCAGCGCCGAGGCTGTGAAGAAGTTGCCCCAGATGATCATCGCCCAGCCCAGGTGCCCGATGGCCTGGCGCTGGCCAAAGCGCAGAACGGTGTTGCCCAGGCGAGCCAAAGAAAGGTGGATGGCGGCCACCAGGAAGCAGAACCACTGCAGGTTTTCGTACTGCATGGTGCCTGTCAGGGCTTCAATGCCGTGCAGCGCACTCGGCAAGTAGTCGCGCGGCAACGCGAAGACGTTCCCGGACAGCATGCCCCAAATAACGGTCACGAGACTCATCAGCAGAAACAGATTGAGCGCCAGAACCCGCTCGGATTTTTTATTGGTCAGCCGCAGGGGGATGGCGACGGCCAGAAACAGCAGCCCGTAGCCGGCGTCCCCGACGATCATGCCGAAGAACAGGGTGAGAAACACCAGAAACGGAATGCTGACGTCGGTTTCGTGATAGCCGGGCAGGATGCCGAGAAACTCGAAGATCGGACGGGAGAGCTGGAAGACTTTCGGGATGCGCAGCTTGGTGGGCACCTCGGGGTTGTCGGGATCGGCGTCTTCGATCTGCAGCCCCCAGCCCGCGTCCGCGGCGGCTTCGCGGATGGGAGCGAGGTGTCGGTGGGGGGCATACCCTTGGAGGTAGGCGAGGCGGCGGTCTTCGCCCATGCCGTCCCGAGCCCGGCAGAGGGCGACGTGGCTGTCGAGGGTCGAAATCTCGGAGTTGAGCATGTCGCGGTACAGCGTCAGACCAGCCAGGCGTTGCTCGGCTTCGGCCTGCCGGGTTTCGCTTTCCGCGATTTTGCGCTGCAGCTCGTCGGCATCGGTGATTTCGGGAAAGGGGATGGGCTCGAAGGGCAGTTCCTCGACGCTCGGGGCGATGACGGCGAAGCGGACAGTTTTGCCGCTGCGGCTGATTTCGTGGAGGTAGGCGTCGTCGGGCAGAACGGGGAGGTTGTCTTCGCGCGCCATGCCCAGTTGAAGAGCGTAGCCCGCGGATTCGAGCGCGTTGAGGCGTTCCTGTGTGAAGCTGCCCCAGGGGGCAAGTTCTTCGGCGATGCGCTTGAGACGCAGGCGGTGGTCGGTGGCTTGGCTTCGTTCGGTGACGGCGGTGTTGACGGCTTCGGCAAGGGCATCGGCGGTATCGGGTTCGGTGGCCGGCGCTTCCGGGGTTTCGTCGAGTTCCTCGGCCGTTGCCTGCAGGACAAGTTGGGCGCGGCGGAGCCGTTCCCGCCGTTCGGTCAGGCGGTCCAGTTCGTCCGATGCCGGCGGGCGCACGTCGCTGACGTGAACCAAGCCGAGGTCGGCGAGTCGGTCGACGGTGACCTGGCGGTCCTGCGCCAGGCAAATCACCGTCACGTTGCTCATCGGTTCAATCATGGCCTTTGGGTCCGGGGGGGCGGTTATCAGTTATCAGTGTTCAGTTAGCAGTAATCAGTTATCGGTTGTCAGTGATCAGGTGTCGGATGTCACGTCGTACGTTTCACTCTCACGCATCACGCATTTGCGGTTTCTCTGGCTTGTGCTTTTCCTTTTGCGATCTTCGCGCGGGCGACGGCGTTGGCCTGCTGGTCGCCGAGATAGATTTGGATGATGCGGATATTTTCCCGGGTTTCGGGGATTTTGACTTTTTCGAACAGGTTGACGCGTTGGGTTGTGCTGCGCAATTCGTCTTCGATGCGTCGCACCTGGTCTTCGAGGAGGAGGCGTCGCAGTTCCTTTTCCAGCATGTCGCGGATCAGTTCGACGGCCTCCGGGTACCACAGCGGGTTGGCGAAGGGATCGTATTCGGCGGTTTCGAGCGCGATGTCCTCCAGGTACGGGACTTCGATGCCGGCGATGTTGCGCCAGCCGATGCGGCATTCGCGAACCGAGACCAGCGACCGGAGGTGCTCCGCGGCTTCGGCGTGGATCAGACCGGCCCACTGCTCGGCGTCGGCGCGCATCGCGTCCGCTTCGCTGCGGGCTTCGGCCAGACGCTCGCGGGCGCGCCGGACTTCAAGCTGCAACTGCTGTTTTTTGAGCTGGAGCGTCGGCAGGTAGCGCGTGAAGCGCTTCAGCGCGTCCCGCTGATTCTTCAGCTCGCCTTTTGTCAAACTGACTTTGGCCATTGTTAGTCCTTAGGCCAGAATTGGTTGATCAGGTCGGTTTTGACTCCGGTTTCATTGGGTTCGAAGCACTCGGCGAGGGTTTTCCATCCCAGGTCCAGTGCTTGTTCGAGCATCAGGTTAACGTCCAGGTCCATCATGCGCTTTTCGAACAGGTCGCCGTATTTGAGCAGTTTTTCGTCCCATTCGCTCATGCGGAAGCCCATGGACTGTTTTTCCTGAGACTCGCGGCAATCGGCGTACAGGCGAATCATGGTGTCCATAAGCGCGCGGTGGTCATCGCGGGTGTCGGCATTGACCTGCTGCTTGAGTCGGCTGAGCGAGCCGAAGGGCTCGATGCGCCCGTTGACCAGGTAGAACTGTCCTTCGGTGATGTAGCCGGTGTTGTCGGGCACGGGGTGGGTGACGTCATTGCCCGGCATGGTGGTGACGGCCAGGATGGTGATGGAGCCGGCGGTATCGAAGTCCACGGCCTTTTCATAGCGGGCGGCGAGCTGGCTGTAGAGGTCGCCGGGGTACCCGCGGTTGGAGGGAATCTGCTCCATGGTGATGGCGATTTCCTTGAGTGCGTCGCAGTAGTTGGTCATGTCGGTGAGCAACACCAGCACGCGCTTGCCCTCCAGGGCGTAGTTTTCGGCTACCGCCAGGGTCATGTCCGGCACCAGCAGGCACTCGACGGTCGGGTCGGCGGCGGTGTGCACGAACATGGCCGAGCGCGAGAGCGCGCCCTGCTCGTCCAGCGTGTTGCGGAAAAACAGGTAGTCGTCGTACTTCAATCCCATGCCGCCGACCAGGATCATATCGACCTCGGCCTGCATGGCAATGCGCGCCAGCAAAGGATTGTAGGGTTCGCCGGCAACCGAGAAGATCGGCAGCTTCTGGCTTTCGACCAGCGAGTTGAACACGTCGATCATGGGGATGCCGGTGCGGATCATGTTGCGCGGAATGATGCGCTTGGCGGGGTTGACCGACGGTCCGCCAATGTCGATGAGGTCCTCGCCGAGTTCGGGGCCGCCGTCGCGCGGCAGGCCGCTGCCGGTGAAGATGCGCCCCATCAGGTCGCTGCTCGAGGACACCCGCATGGGATGGCCGAGAAAGCGCACTTCGCTGTCGGTGGACACGCCGCGGCTGCCGGTGAAAACCTGCAGCGAAACCCGCTTGTTGTCCAGGCGAATCACCTGGGCCAGCGAGGTTTCGCGGCTGCCGGTCACCACGGCCAGCGATTCGTTGGGGATGTTCTCGGCTTCCACCGTGATGACATTCCCGGCAATTTGGATGATGCGATGATAGACCTTTCTCATGATGATGCTTCTCCGCCGGTCACAAGCTCGTCGATGCGTTTCTCCAGGCTTTGGAACTCCTCGGAGTCCCAGGCGGCATAGTTCCAGTCGACCACGGTCTGCCGCAGGGTTTGGAAGAAGTGCCGCGCCTGTTCGCGCGTGTCGAATTTGAAATCGTGATTGAGGATGCCGACGATTTTGTCGAAGACGTATTTCTGTCGTTCCGCGGATGTGGCCGCGTCGACCTCGTCGAAGGTGTTCTGCTGCAGGTAGGCGGCGTCGACGAACTCGCTTTTCAGGTAGATAACGAAGTCGGATACAGGGGTGCCCTCCTCGCCGACGACCTTCATCATCTGGTCGATTTCATTGCCGCGCCGGAGGGTTGCGCGGGCGATGTCGGCCTGCTCCTTCTCGACCAGGGTGGGGTAGTGGCTCCAGCTGTCGAGGGGATGGATGGCCGGGTAGCGCCGGGCGTTGGCGCGGTCGCGCGAAAGTCCCAGGAAGCAGCCGACCACCTTCAGCGTGGCCTGGGTGACCGGTTCCTCGAAGTTGCCGCCCGCCGGGCTGACGGCGCCGCCGATGGTGATCGATCCCATGCTGCCGTCGTTCAATTCAACCAGGCCCGCCCGCTCGTAGAAGGCTGCGACCAGGGTTTCCAGGTAGGCGGGGAAGGCTTCCTCGCCGGGGATTTCCTCGAGCCGTCCGGACATTTCGCGCAGGGCCTGCGCCCAGCGGGACGTCGAATCGGCCAGCATCAGCACGTTCAGCCCCATTTGGCGGTAGTACTCCGCGATGGTCACCGAGGTGTACACGGATGCTTCGCGGGCGGCCACGGGCATGGAGCTGGTATTGCAGATGATGATGGTTCGGTCCATCAGGCTGCGCCCCGTGCGCGGGTCCTCAAGGTGGGGATATTCGCGCAGGATTTCGACCACCTCGCCGGCGCGCTCGCCGCAGGCGGCCACGACGACGATGTCAACCTCGGAATAGCGTGCGAGGGCATGCTGCAATACCGTCTTGCCCGCCCCGAACGGCCCCGGCGTGCAGAAAGTCCCCCCCTTGGCCACGGGGAAGAATGAGTCGATAATCCGCTGCTGCGTGACCAGCGGCTCGCTGGGCAACTGCTTTTCACCATAGGCGGTGATGGGAATTTTGACGGGCCAGCGCTGACACATTGCGATTTCGCGCTCTTCGCGACCGTTTTCGGCTTTGGCGACGGGCTCGTCGATGGTGTATTCGCCCGCGTCGGCCACCCAGGACAGCGTCCATGTACCCTTCCAGTCGAAAGGGATCATGATGCGATGCTCGAAGATGCCCTCCGGCACGGTGCCGAGCGTGTCGCCGGCCTGCAGTTCATCGCTTGTCTTGGCCTTGGGAGTGAACTCCCATTTGGCTTCGCGGTCGAGCGGTTCGGCGTAGATGCCGCGCTGAAGGAAGAAGCCGGTCTGCTCGGCCAGCTTGGGCAGCGGGTTCTGGAGCCCGTCGAAAACCTGCGTGAGCAGGCCCGGCCCCAGGTCGACCGACAGAAGCTCGCCTGTGAATTCCACCCGGTCGCCCACCTCAATGTCGCGCGTGCTCTCGAAGACCTGCAGGTCGGCCTCGGTTCCGCGCACTCGGATCACCTCGCTTTTGAGTCGCGAGTCGCCGACCCGGACGTAGGCCACCTCGTTCTGGATCACGTTGCCTTCGAAACGGGTTACCAGCATGTTCCCGTTGACGCCGACGACCGTGCCGAGTTTTCGTTCGTTGTCCATTCGTTCACCGTTGGTTCAAAAGTCTCTCGCCGAATGCGGTGCGCCGGCTGACAAGCGCACCCGCGCATGCTTGCTTGTCAAAACGGCTCGCTCGTTCAAAGATCGCCGGGTCGTCGCCGGAGCGGAATCGGTCGGAGTGTTCGCTCAGGCGACCCCCGCCTCCCGCAATTGCTCATTGGGGCGAAGGGCGTCGGCAATTTCGCGGACACGCTCGATGCCCGCCTCCGGATCGACGGCCGCCCATTTCTCCGCCATGAGCAGGCATAGCCGGTAGACCGCCAACGCGTCGATTTCGAAGGGACGCGCAAAGCGTGCCTCCTCCAGAGCCGTCCAGCGGATGCGGTCCAGCCGTCGTTCGCGCTCAAGCGGGTTCGGGGCGTTGACGGCATCGTCGATTTGCGGATCGAGTCCGGGAAACACGTCCTGTTCCTCGCGCGTCCATTCCTCGATGCGCCTGCGGTCGGTGTCGCTGCGATTGCGCAACACGGAGTTGCGGATATAAATCTCGATTTCGTTCCAACGCTGTGCGGCCGGGCAGAACTCGGGAACTGGAGGGGTTTCCGCCAGGGCGCGCAGCTGTTCGAGCTGCGTCTCGGTGACGTGGTCGGCAACGTGCAGCAAAAAGTCCTCCGAGGACAATGCGGGCGCGTCCTCCAGGCGAAGCAGCGGCAGCGTGCTGATCAAATAGTAGTAGTGGGCCGCCAAGGTGCGCCTCCGCTCAGGACTTTTCGCCGTTGCCGTCGTTGTTGTTGAGAATCTTGGCGAGCCGGGGATTCAAAAAGCGCGTGAGCACCTCCGACAGAGCCTCGTCGGAGAAGTCGTACAGCATGTCCTCGCCCTCGAAGCGTACCTGGAACCCGCCCTCGAGAGAGTCCACCGGCTTGAGTTCGGGAGTCGTTTTCAGATCGGAACGGAGCTGCTGGAGAAGCCCCTTCTGCAGGGTTTCGACCTTTTCCGCGGGCAGCAACACCTCGACCGACGGCTCTTCGTCCTCGGTGGTGGCGGCCTGGCGGGCGAGTTCGACAACCAGCGCGGCAATGTCCTTGTCGCTCAACGAGTCGCCGGCGGTGGCCTTCGCAATCCGTTGCATGCGATCCTCCAATTGCCGACGCAGTGACAACAGCGTGTCGCGCGCGGCCTGACGCAGAGCCTCATCGCCCTTTTGCTTGAGCAGATCGGCCTCCTGCCGGGCATCCGACCGGATTTTTTCGGCTTCTTCCCTGGCCTCGGACAGAAGGCGATCAGCCTCATCCTTGGCTTCCTTGACAATGCGGTCGCGCTCGGCGTCCGCCTCCTTGACCCCCTCATCCTGAATTCGGTCCAACAGAGCCTGTAGGTCGTCGGGCATTGTTCGCTCCTGTCCTGAATTGGCGTTGCTTTCGCGCATGCAAGCGCATACTATATTCAGGTAACACGGCATTGCAATATCAAGGGATGCCTTCGAACCGAAAGTGGTCAAACAACTCGAGGTTCTTTTTGAAGGCGAAGTCATCATCACCCTGCATCCGGTTGAAGGAAACGAAGGCGCACATGGCTTGGAAATCAGGTGACAAGGGGGGGGAGGGGGCAGTCGAGGCTGTCGGCGACAGCCCGGAGCAGGTCGGCTTCGCGGGCGGTCACGTTGCGGTTGCCGAGGACGGCGCTGACGCAGGCGGCCACCACGCGCTTTTTTAGAGGGCCGTTGGCTCGACGGAGCACGCTCAGGGACTGCTGGAAGGCCTGAACGGGATCGGAGTCGGGGGCGGGCATGGCGGTGCGCTGGGGATCGCCGTCGAGTTCGGCAAGGCCGGCGGCGAAGTCGGCGGCGGCCTGTTCGGGATCGTTTTCGTTGCCATATCGGGCGAGAAAGGCCAGCAGGGGCAGACAATGGGGGAGGATGGCGGATAAGCGGGTGTGGCTGACATTGGGGGCTTCGGGGCGTCCGAAAACCGGATCGAGGTTGCGCATGAGGCTGCGGCTCAGTGCGAACTCAAAGATGCCGACATGGTTGTCGGCGTCGATAAGTTCCTCCACGGTTTGCTTGAATCGGCGGTACTGTTCGACTCCCTGCTGCTGCAGTGCGGTCATCGCCAGGTCAACGAGGGGCATGCGAGCGCCCGGCGGAAGGTCTGCGATGGGATCGCGCAGCGTTGGGATGCAGTCCAGCGCCGCCTGATCCGCAGCGGTGTTGAGGCATTGTTGCTGTTTTTCGAGCGCTTGTTGCTCTTCGGTGAACAGCAGGCAGTAGACGGCGGCTCGGGCACCGTGCGGAGTCCGCACGGCGGAGCGCACCGACTCGGGAATTGTTTTGATAAGGCGGGTGGCTCGGTCCAGGCTTTGGGCCTGCAGGGTGCCGATGCCGGCGGTGACTTGATGGGCCGAGATGCGAGGTTCGCGATTGTCGTGGGCTGCAGTTTCGCCTGCCAGTCCGCTGACGGCGGCGTTGGGGTGGCCGGCGGCGGTTGCGGAGTCCGCGGCGGCTTGGTCGGCGTTGTGTTTGAATTGTGCGTCGAGGCGTTGGATGCGGGTTTCCAACGGCGGGTGGGTGGCGAGCAGGCCGCCCAGCGAGCTTTTCAGGCTGTTGGCGAAGAACATGTGACTGGCCTCCTCGGCGTGCACCGACTGAAGCTGCGAGGTGTAGCCGCCGATTTTCTTCAGGGCGCCGGCCAGTCCGTCGGGGTTGCGGGTGAATTGTACCGCGGCGGCGTCGGCGAGAAATTCGCGCTGTCGGGAAACCGCGCTTTTGATCAGCCGGCCGAAGAAGACGCCGATGGCGCCGATGATCAGGAGGGCGATTCCCAGCAGGAGCAGCGGCAGGCCGTTGTTGCCTTTGCCGTTGCCGGAAGAGCGCCGCCGGCCGCCCATGCCGGAGTAAAAGCCGATGCGCAAAAGCATGCGCCCGCACACTGTGATCAGCAGAATCCCGAACAGGACGCCGATCAGCCGGATGTTGAGGCGCATGTCGCCGTTGAGGATGTGGCTGAATTCGTGGGCGATGACGCCCTGCAGTTCGTCGCGGTCGAGTTTCTCCGCGCAGCCGCGGGTGACTCCGATGACGGCGTCGGAGGCGTGGAAGCCGGCGGCGAAGGCGTTGATGCCCTCTTCCTCGATGATGTAGACCGGCGGCACGGGGGTGCCGGAGGCGATGGCCATTTCCTCGACAACGTTGAGCAGTTTGCGCTCGTTGAAGTCGGAGGTTTCCGCGGCGATGGGGGTGCCTCCCATCATCTCGGCCACGGATTTGCCGCCGCCGGAAAGAGTGGCGATTTTGACGAGGGTTCCCAAACCGATGATGCCGCCGACGCCCAAGACGGTCCAAAGCAGCAGTTCGGGTTGCCACAGCGGAGGTGGAGGTGGGGGAGGGGCGCCGCCGGTTTGAACGTTGTTGCCGCTAAACGCCATGCCCAGAATGAGCACGGCGTAGACGCCTGCGATGATCATGGCCACGGCCAGCGCGTAGTAGAAGATCAGCAGCTTGGTCCGTTTGCGGGCGTCTTCCTGATATTGGAAAAAATCCATGGGGGCTGGGATCCGTTATGAGTATCCGCGGGGATCAGGTGAAGGATACGTTGACGGCTTCGCGCTCGTCGGGTTCGGTGATCTCGAAGAGTTCGGCGGGCTGGAACCCTAGGGTGTTGGCGACTATGACCGCGGGAAATTTCTCTCGTGCGGTGTTGTAGGTTGTGACCGCGTCGTTGTAGGCTTGGCGGGCGAAGGCGACCTTGTTTTCGGTGGAGGTCAGCTCCTCGCTGAGCTGCATCATGTTTTGATTGGCTTTGAGGTCGGGGTAGTTTTCGACCAGGGCGAAGAGCCGACCCAGGCTGCCGGTCAGGCCTGCTTCCGCGCCCATGAGCTTCTGCATGGCTTCGGGATCGCCGGGGTTGGCGGCGGCTTGCTGGTCGGCGGAAGCCGCCTGATTGCGGGCGTTGATGACGGCCTCGAGGGTTTCCCGCTCATGCTTGATGTATCCTTTGGCGGTCTCAACCAGATTGGGGATGAGGTCGTAGCGTCGTTTGAGCTGGACGTCGATCTGCGCGAATGCGTTTTTGAACCGGTTGCGGAGAGATACGAGGCGGTTGTGGAGTTTGACGAGGAAGGCGACAAGCGCCAGAACGACAACGGCGGAAATGATGGCTGGCCACATGGGAATTTTCCTTTTTCTAGAGTCACGGTACGGATTGAGGGGGTGTCGTCATTGTAGTGACAACGATCTTGGTTCAAGCCACAATCTACGCTTCACGGACGCGAATACAAGTCGCAACTCGATTCTTTGCGGCATGTTGTGCATGAAGCATGGCGTGCTATTCAACGGTTTTTTTGAAAGGTCCAATATCCTGTCCAGATGTTGGAGCAGTTCTTGCCTATGTCTACAGAATTTGGTTGGATCCGGTCAGTTGAGTTAGCAATGGCTTTAGTATCAACGGGCATCCCTGCCTGTTGTGAAGTTCTCTGCACCCAGGATGGCCGCAGTACGTAAGCAATCCAACCAAATTATGTGGACATAGGTTCTTGCAGCCGTACTGCGAATGTTGAAAATCAGGGGCCTTTTAGGCTATTTTATAATCAATGGGAAACAGGAGTATATGGAATATCCGGCAATTGTATGTGGGATTTTCGGGTTGGTCGACGGGGTTAGTCCTGTTGAAAATCCCGGGTGCCCGACGTGTACGCCACGATCATCTCTGCGTTTTGCTCACCGTTGTCTGTGTGTTATCTGTGTTCTGTTTCGGCATATCCAGCTTCAGTCCCAATCCGGCGGCCATTCGGGATCGATGACCCGCTCTCCCCGGTCCAGTGCGTGAATTTGCCTCATTTCGTCCGCCGACAGCTCGAAATCGAACACGTCCAAGTTGCCTGGCATTGTTTTGTTTCCCTTTTCCTTCGCTCATTGCACGGTCAGGGGAAGCGTGCCTTCCCACGTGCCATGAAGGTTGCACCATTCGAAGGCCCGCAGCTCCTTGTGGACATGGTCCAGTTGCACGCAGAATTTTGCCACGGGACACACTGCGGTATGCACGAAATGCTGGCGACCAAGATACGTGTGATCCGCGTACAATTCAATGAAGCTGATAAAATGTCCCGGTTCGGAGGGATGGGGCAAGTGCTTTCCAACCTCCACCGTCACCTCGAAGCATTCCCCCTTGGTCACTGTGGAGGGAGCTCCGATCACCGGAACATGCTTCTTTTCCAGGTCCGACATTCGTGCGGGATCTGTTTCCACCGGCACGTTCACGCCGCACATCAGATCCTCTTGGCATTCGTCCACTTGTTCGCGTCGCGTCTGCATGGTCTCTCTCCTTGCCTGTTTTCTGTTTGCTTGACTGACGAAACTGCGCCGTTTTGCGATACGGAGATATCGCGGCCAGTGTCCATTCATTATATGGCGCATGCGGTGGAGACGAAATAAGGGAAACACCGATTGTAGGTATGGAAAACCCTGATTTCATGCAGTGATGGCGTAATCCGCAGCGGTCGTGCCATTGAGGGCTATGTCCACAGAATTTGGTTGGATTTGGTCAGCTGAGTTCGCACTGGCATCAGTATCAACGGGCATCCCTGCCTGTTGTGAGGTCCTCTGCACCCAGGACCTGTCTGCGTCGCATCGCGACAGGCAGGTGGTCGCAGTACGTAAGCCATCCAACCAAATTCTGCGGGCATAGATTGAGGGTATGGATCGGTTTTCGTCCCGGGCGGCGGATTAAAGCAGAGTCCCACGGCAAGGCATACTATTGAATGGTACTGTTGAAAATCGATTTTGCTGCATCACCTTGTAGAGAACTGGATTTGATACTCATCTACAGCTTCCAGACGGAGCTGGACCGGTTCGAGGTGCCGAAGTGTAAAACAATCACAGCTTCAACGAAGGAAAGGCTCTCATGCAACATCGATCAAGGACACTGGAAGTTCCCGTCACAGGCAAAACCGCCCCCGCCTCTTCAAAGGGGGGCGGACCGTGCGAAGGTATTTGCATTAGGCCAGGCTTGGTGTCCTTGTTGTATGCGGGCATTGGTGGGCTGTGGATCGTTGTCACAGATATTGGGGTGGAGTGGATGTTTGCCGATGGCGGTTTATACGCCATTGCGCAGATCCTCAAGGGAATGCTGTATGTCGCGTTCACCGCCGTCTTTGTTTACTGGCTGGCGTGGCGTGCTTCCAATAGCCAGGAGAAGCTTCAGCGTCACGGGGAACAGTACCGCCTGTTAGCTGAAAACACGCTTGACTTGATTTGGTCCATGACTATGGAACTGGACTTCACCTTCGTGAACCCGGCTGTGAAGAACCAAATGGGCTATACGCCAGAGGAATTTGCGGGCACAAATTTGGCGCACCACTGCCCCCCGGAGGAAATGAAGCGGCTTCATGATGTGATCGGCAATGAAATCGCCAGCCATGGCACGGAACACGGTGTCCTGCTTGAAACCGAAATGCTTCACAAAAACGGCACCCACGTTCCTGTCGAGGTCCACGGAACCGTCCTATACGACAAACATGGCAACCCCGTCGGCTTGCAGGGAACAACCCGCGACATCTCCGAACGCAAAGAAGTCCGGAAGGAGCTTGAAAAATCGGAGCGACGCTTTCGCACCCTTTTCGAAGAGGCGGCGGAGGGAGTCATAATCGGGGACGCCGAGACCACCGAGCTTCTCTACGCGAACCCGGCAATGTGCCGAATGCTCGGCTACTCCCAGGCGGAACTACGGCACATGCAGGTTCGCGACATCCATCCGAAGGACTCGTGTGACGGGGTTCTCCGCGAATACCATGCCATTAGAGGGAAACATCACTTTTCCCCTACGGAGCAGCCGGTGGTCACAAAGCACGGCGAAATCCGGTACGCAGACATCACTGCGGCCCCCATGACCATTGACGACAGATCGTGCAACGTTGGGTTCTTTCGGGACGTAACCGAACGAAAACAGCTTCAGGAGCACAAGAAGACATTGGAAGCCCAACTTCTTCAGTCCCAGCGTCTTGAATCACTCGGGGTCTTCGCCGGAGGAGTCGCACACGAAATCAACAATCCCATCATGGGCATCACCGGTTATGCCGACCTCATCTCTCAGGAGGCGCTGGAAGGAACGGACATACTGGAATACACATCAGCCATCAAGCGCGAAACCAACAAAGTCCATTCCCTTATCCGCAATCTTCTCACTTTCGCTCGTACGGAGGAAGAGGATCGCCCTCCAGAAGCCACCAGCTTGCCCGCCATTGTCGAAGCCACGCTTTCTCTCATCCGAACCATCATACGCCACGACAACATCGTTCTCGACGTGGAGATCCCCGAATCTCTTCCCCCGGTGTTGTGCCGCCAGCGACAAATTCAACAGGTGTTGATGAACCTGCTCATCAACGCGCGGGACGCACTGAACGAAAAATATCCAGACGCTCACGAGAACAAGCGAATTCGGCTGGTTGCAGAGCCCCTGAAGAAAGAGGACGGCGAATGGGTCCGACTGACCATTGAAGACCGGGGAACGGGCATCTCCGACGACACGCGCGAACACATCTTCGAGCCTTTCTATACCACCAAGGGCGAAGGCGTGGGGACCGGGTTGGGGATGTCCATCGTCCACGGCATCGTGACTGACCATGGCGGAACGATCTCGGTCGAGTCGGAGAAAGGCGAGTTCACCCGCATTCACGTTGATCTGCCAACTCCGGACAGTGGCACTGCTTCAGAGCACGAATGAGACAAAGCGGGGATTGTGTTTTGATGCAGCAATTTTGGACAGGATACTATGCAGGCGGAGGAAAATCATGACTTCTGCTGAATCGCGAACAGCGGCAATTCATTCCCGCTCTGCGGAAGAGGTGTTGCGTGAACTATCCTCGGACCGCGATTCGGGATTGACCGAGCAGCAAGCGCTGGACCGTGTGGAGAAGTGGGGGGCGAACAAAGTACGCGAGGCCGAGCAGCGCAACACCCTGGAAATCCTGTTCGGGCAGTTCAGAAGCATCGTGATTCTGGTCCTGGTCGGGGCGGCGATAGCCGCCTTCGCCTTTCAGCATTGGGTGGAGGGAATCGCCATCGTGGCGGTCCTTTTGGTTAACGCATTCCTGGGGTTCTTCGCCGAATGGAAGGCGGTGCGCTCCATGGAAGCCTTGGCGGCCATGGGAGGAGACACGATCCGCGTGCGGCGCGACGGGAAGGAGAGGGATGTGGACGCCGAAGACTTGGTCCCGGGCGACGTGGTGGTCGTGGAAGGAGGCGATTTGGTCCCTGCGGACGTTCGCCTTCTCGAGGCCAACAGTCTGCGGGTTAATGAATCCTCCCTGACCGGCGAGTCGGTTCCCGTGCGCAAGACGACAGACGCCGCGCACGACGATGCGGTCCTGGCTGACCGAACATGCATGCTTTTCAAGGGGACGACGATCACCGAGGGCTCGGGTGAAGGCGTGGTGGCGAAGACCGGCATGGAGACGGAGTTGGGGCATATTTCCGAACTGGCCCAAAGCGCGGAAGAGGAGTCCACGCCCCTGCAGCAGCGCCTGGACCAGCTGGGTCGACGATTGGCTTGGATCACAATCTGCATCGCCGCGGTGATCGGTGCGGTGGGCCTGCTCGTCGGACAGGATCCGGAAAAGATGATCGAGACCGCCATCGCCCTCGGCGTCGCGGCCATCCCCGAAGGGTTGCCCATCGTTGCCACCATCGCGCTCGCCAGAGGTATGCACAGAATGGCTCGGCGCAATGCCCTCATCAACCGGTTGCCCGCCGTGGAAACCCTCGGGGCCACCAGCGTGATCTTTACCGACAAGACCGGTACGCTGACCGAAAACCACATGACCCTTCGACAAATCGCCACCCCTGGCGGAGATGTTCGCCTGCCGGACGGAGGCGCTGATGAAACAGCCGACGATCCGACCCGAAATGCTATCGCCCGCCGAATTGTGGAAATCGGCGTCCTGTGCAACAACGCCTCTCTGCACGACAACGACGGCGACAGTGTGGCGGAGGAGGAACAGGGCGATCCTACCGAGACAGCGTTTCTCCAAGCCGGCCTGCAGTTTGGCCTCGAGCGATCCGCGTTGCTTGAGAAAAAGCCGGAGGTTCGCGAGGTGCCCTTCGACGGGGAAACGATGATGAT
>CAZSBQ010000033.1:0-23867 GCA_964604795.1 uncultured Victivallales bacterium
GTGGAAGGAGCGGTTAAGGCGACGCGAGCATTCCCGCTATAATAAACTCACGCTAACCTCCCGACCGGAGCACGCCGAGCGCATCCAGGGGTTCCGCAAGGCGCTGCTCGACTGGATGATCAACACCCAGAATGTTCCCATGCCGAGGGGAAGGAAGGAGTAGATGCCGATGTCCCAACTTCCTGGTCCTCCGCGTCGACCAGATGCGGATTTTGTCGGTGGGCATGTCACCTGCGCTTTCGGCCAATACGCCCCCGGCTCAACGAGAACCATCCCGCGCCCCCGCACAAGCTGGCCAACGGGCAAGGCTATCATGCCTGCGGCGAAGGCTACCACGATTGGTTCATTTGGCGCGAGCCGGTGACGCGTGCGGGTGCATATGGCGGCCGTCGAGAGCCGAACAACTGGGAGTCGGTCTTAGGAGGTTCGGCCTGGGAATGGAACGAGCCCACTGGCGAGTACTACCTGCACATGTTCACCCTGGAGTTGCCGGCGCTCAAAAGCATCCTCAACCGCTGGCAGGAGGGGCTGGCGGAACGGGGTTGGAACAGCCTCTACTGGTGCAACCACGACCAACCCCGGCCGGTCAGCCGCTTCGGCGACCCTGCCCGCCGGGTCGAATCCGCCACCATGCTGGCCACCTGTCTGCACCTGATGCGCGGCACACCCTTCATTTACCAGGGCGAAGAGCTGGGCATGACCAACGTCCCCTTTGCCTCCATCGCTGACTGCCGCGACGTGGAGAGCCTGAATTTTCACCGCTTGGCGACCGCCGAGCGGGGCTGGAGCGACGCTCAGACCATGGCTTCAATCCGCGCCAAGGGACGGGACAACGCCCGCGTGCCCATGCCCTGGGACGCCGGCCCGAACGGCGGCTTCGGCGCCGCGCCCCCCTGGCTTGGCGTTCACCCCGACTATCGCGAAGTGAATGCCGCGGCCGCGGTGGCCGACTCCGGCTCCGTCTTTCATCACTACCGTCGGCTGATCGCCCTGCGCAGGGAGCACGCCATTCTCACCGGGGGACGTTACGTGCCCCTCATCCCCGATCACTCCCGACTCTTCGCCTATCTGCGCGTGCTGGAGGATTAATGCTGGCTGGTGGTCTGCAATTTCAGCGGGGAGGAGGAGTCCTTTGAACTGCCCGATTCGATCACCGGGCAGATTGGCGATCTCGTTCTCGGCAATTTCGGCGATGCGCCACTCGATCAAGTGCGCCGTTTCTCCCTGAGGCCCTGGGAGGCGCGAGTGCACCGGATAAATGCATGTCAACCAAGCGGACAGAGGTAATTCCATGAATCAGAACATCCATGCAGCGAAGCAGCCATTGAGCAAGCGCCTCTTTCGCGGCGTGGGCGTCCAGGTCGATTGTTTTCTCTATGATGAGACCAACCGGGAAGCCGGCGTGACCGCCGAGGATATCGCTCTGTACGAGCAGCGGCTGGCAGCCCTGCGACCCGGTGCGGCCCGGGTCTTCGTTGCCGTAAGCGATTTCAATCCGAGCTTTGACGCCCACACCTACGAGTGGGAACGAGCCGAGTTTCAGCGGCAGTTGGCCGGGCTCAAGCGCCTCGATGGCCTGGGGATCCCGATCAACATCTGCATGTCGCCGTGGACCAACACCCAGATGCGGCAGGAGGGTATGGAGGTCACGGCTTTGGCAGCCCCAGACGGTAACCGACAGGACAGCCGCAATGACCCTCAACCCAAGAGAACTGACGGTCCTGCGCTGTCAATAGGCCAAGGAAAGAGCATGCCGAGCAAGCCGAAGATCAGAAATCAGGAACAGAACCTCAGACCTCTTGATCTCGCGGAAAGTCAGGTGGACCCGACGATATGGAATGCTCATCGGAGGTTCCGCAACTCAGGGTTGGAGTTTGATTAATGGCTTGACCAGGGTGCGGTCCCGCAACGCCGCGAAGGCCTGCCCTATGTCGGCCAGGGGAAAGATTCGGCCGCGATCAAGCCAGACCGAGGGGTTCAGTTGGCCCGCGCGGTAGAAATTCAGAACCGGCTCGTGCGTCTCTGCCTCGTCGTAGCCGCCGCCGTAAAAGGTGAACGTCTTGTCGGGAGCGAGGCTGATCTTGCCGCACTCGTCCAGTCCGTAGACGCCGATGGTGCCGCCCGCCTTGAGACAATCCTGCCCCTTGGCAACCATGTCGGCCTTGCCGACGGCGTCGATGACAAAGTCATAGCCGTCCGCGACTTCGGCTTTCACCTGCTGCCAGCAGTTCTCCTGGCGGTAGTCGAGACAGGCCGCGGCGCCGGCCAACCTGCCCTCGGCGGCACGGTTGGCGGCCCCCACCAAGACGACCTTGGCGGCCCCCAGATTGCAGGCATGCGAGACAAAGGACAGCCCGTTGCCGCCCGAGCCGATCACCAGCACCGACACGCCTGGCGTTATCCCCATGCGGCGGCTGTAGCTCAACGTCTCGCGCCACGTGATGAACAGCGTGCCCACCGCCGGATCGATGTCCGGGGGCAGAATCTGGTTGACCGTTGAGTCCTGCCATCCATTCACACCGTCTTCCTGCATGGCGCGCCAGTCGGTGGCGATGCCGACTTCGGCAAATCCGCCCCACCCGCTTGAGACGCCGCCCACATCCGGACAACCGACGCGCGTGACCATGTCGCCGGGTTTCAGATTGCGCACCTTGGCGCCGACTGCAGTCACCGTGCCGATGCTCTCATGACCAAGGATGTACGGCATCTTCATCCAGTAACAGAAGGGGGCGTGAAAATTGATCAGGTGCGAGTCCGTCCCGGCGCATACGGCGCCGTAGAGCATCCGGCACCTAGCCTGATAGTCGCCCATTTCCGGCTCGGCAAGCTCTCGAACCGCCAGCTTTCCAACTTCTTCAACAACGGCTGCTTTCATAAAAAACCACCTTCAATTTGATTTGTCCCTATGCTCTTGCTTTCCAATCTCCAGTCGGAGACATCGCCACGGGTTGGCGGAGGACGGTATGCGCATCAAAAAAACCTGCTCTCTCGCCGAATGACTCCTCGAACTGTCCCGCCCGCGAACACCAACACTATAGACGATCTCAGACAAATCGCACATGTGTTGCTCGACGAACAGAACCAACGATGCGGGTGCGTGTGCGTCGGCCCGCTTGCCGCGCAGTTGAAACATGCAGCTCCCGAAGTTCATTCTCCCTCTGAATTCGACATTTTCACGGCATATTTCAGTGTCGAACCGGCTCAAAAGACAAATCGGAGACGACGGCCTTGCCATCCGTGAGAACGGGCTTTATAGTCGTGCCGGTGAGCTCTGCGTGTTGGCTTGTCGTCGTCGCGGACTGACAACCCGCACGCAGAGTTCTGCCTTTTTCAGCCATCCCCTGAAGCCGCCATTTTACGGCGTTCAGCGTGCTCGAAACTGCGAGTTCCGGTTGTTTGGCGCACAATATGGACCCCGTTGAGTGGCGTGTGTGCCTGCCGGCCGGCAACAGGCCGAAAGCAAGGGAACACGAACAAATGATATGGAATCCAAACAGCACGGAGAGTGATATGAAGCGCATCGATAAGGGAAGACTGCTGGAGGTGTCGGAATCCTCCTTCAGTTATACACGGGAACATGGAAAGACGGGATGGAAGTCGCTCGGGCTTTCGCTGGCAACCTCGCACGGCACCGGCAAAGGCGGATTTGAATATTACATGGTGACCGGTGACGATTGTCTTCGGGAATGTGCGGCGAGCGAAATAGACGGAGGCCTTCAACTTCAGGGGCGGTATCGGACGCCGGGGTTGGAGGAAACCGTGCGGTTGCGGTTTTTGAAAAACGGAGCGCTTCGGCTCGATCGCCGGATTCACAACACCGGTGTGCATTCCCATGTGATTCGCGGGGCGGCGGCCGGCGGCGCCGCCGGTGGCGGTCCTGTCTTTCGCGACAATCACATCTGGCGGGCTCGTTTTGCGCACATGGACAACGTGCGCACGGATCAGTTCCCCTGGTGCCGACCCGAATATCCGTATGTTCGTCCCATCCCGAAGACAAAAACTCGTTTTGGGGCGCAGGAGACCCAACCGGTTCCGGCAATGATTCTGACCAACGACACCTACAGCGAATTGCTGTTGGAAGGGCAGTTGCGACAAGACCGGACAAGGGCATGCTGGGAGTTGTGTGCCGGTGCCGGGCAAATCGTTGATCACTACAGCGTGCAGTGGGGGATGCCGCAAGGCGGATTCGAGATTGCCCCGGGTGCGGTTCTCGAATTGGAACCGTTTTATTTTGAAATATTTGAGAATACCGCTCCTGATCATTGCTGGGATGGATACCGTCATGCGGTCATCGAAGAGAATGATCTTGAAGGCGTGACGAACAGCTTGCAGTCGCAGGCGTTTTACTGTTCCTGGAACTACGGTGTGTTCCATGATATCAGTGAAGAGAAACTGATGAGGACAGCCCGTTTTGTGGCCGCGGAGATGCCGGCTATCCGGTTTTTTCTGATTGATGGCGGTTGGCAGAGCTCGGAGCCGGTCATGTGCCCGAGTTGCGCCAATTTCCATCTGCCGGAAGCGGAGTGGCATCATGCCGAACGCTTTCCCAATGGCCTGAAGGTGATGGCCGACCGGATCCGCCAGACGGGATTGCGCCCCGCAATCTGGTGGAGTCCGGGCGTCGGCCTGCATAGCCGGCTCGCCTTGGAGCACCCTGAATGGCTGGCCAAGGATGCCTCGGGGAATGTCTACCGAATCGGCGACTCCGGATATCTTGATTATTCCCTTCCCCCGGTCCAGAAGTATTTGCGCCGAATCTTTGAGATTCTTTTTGAGAAATGGGGATTTGAAGGCATGAAAATGGACTTCTGGTCCCAAAGCGTGGAGTCGGACACCATCCGCTATGCCACGGGGACCGGCATACAATGGCGGGACTGGCTGCTTGATACGATTCGTTCATACATGCCGGATGACGGGTTCCTCATGACCTGCGTTGCGGCGGCGATGGGAAATCCGTTTCTGGGAAAAGCGGCTCAGACATATCGCTGTTCGATCGACGTCGGGGCTTGCCGCTGGCCGGATCATGTTGCTTCATGCGTTTGGAATCTGCCCCTGCATGCATGGACTTCTCCATCCTTGATTCTGCCGAATGTGGACGGGATCGGCTGGAGTCGCGAAATGACGGACAACGAGAACATGCATCGGCTCACCTATGCCTTTATCACCATGGGCAGTCTGGAGGTGGATGGACGATTGGAGGAGCTTCCTGCTGATGCGATAAAACGGTTGAATCGGATGCTGGCCGATATGGACCGCGGGCATACGGTGCACTGCCTTGACCGCGGCGCCTTTTGCGGAACGCCGTTGCCGTCCTGTCTGTATGTGCGGTACCCGGAGGAAAGCCGGACCCGTCGAAGGGGTGTTGCGATGCATGTGGCATTGTTCAACTGGAAGGATACGCCGGAATGCGCGGGAGTGACCACCTCCGCGCTTGGAATTGACAACGAAACCCTGCGGGGAACGGATTTCTGGAGCGGCGAGCCGGTGGAATTCCGGGAGGGGGCGTTGTCGTTGCTGCTGCCGCCACGCTCGGCGCGGCTGTTCGAATTTCCGGATTTGATCCGGAAATGAGGAGTTTGAAGAGAAATGCGTCCGTTGTCCGCCCCTGCACCGGCATGGTGCTTGCACGAAAAAGCGGTTGCCGCCCCTATGTCCACAGAATTTGGTTGGATTGCTTGCGTACTGCGGCCATCCTGGCTGCGGAGAACTTCACAACAGGCAGGGATGCCCGTTGACACTAAAGCCATTGCGAACTCAGCTGACCGGATCCAACCAAAATCTGTGGACATAGTGCCACCCCCTTGTCGCCCAGTATGACCCCGCCTTTGCGCTGACAAAATGCAAGCACCGGGGTTGCGTTTTGTTTTTAAGGTGATATATTGTGCCACATAGTCAAACAGCCATCTCGGCAGACGAGGACAGCGATTGATGAGGACGGTTTCCAGACAGAAGGGTGCGCGCCTGGCGGAGACGCTGGCGAAGGAGATTCGCGAGCAGGTTCTGGCGGATTTGCAGCCGGGGGATCGGCTTCCGCCGCTGCGCGAACTGGCCCGCGATTTTCGGGTGAGTGTGAGCACGCTGCAATCCGTGGTCGCGGTGTTGAGTCAGCAGGGGGTGGTGATATCCCGGCAGGGCAGCGGCGTGTATCTGACCGAGTCCGACGAGGTGTTGCGGATCGGCATTCTCTCCGAATTGGACCTGTTGGATCCGCGCATCAGCGATCAGTGGCGCGCGGTGGCCAGTCTCCTGCAGTCGTGCCTGGAGGAACGGGGGACCCGCTCCCATCTGTATGTGGGCCATGCCGAACCGGGCCCCGGAAAGCTGGACAAGCCGACCTGCCCCCAATTCTGGACGGACGTGGATTCGGGCTTTCTGGATGCGGCGATTCTTCTCGACGTACCCTCGACGCAGGCCTGGTACGCGCGGGTGCGGGCATGCGCTATTCCCATGGTCGGGTCGCACACGGGCTTTTCGGTGCATGTGGACACCGAGGGTTTCATGCGTTCGGCAGTGGAGGATCTTTGCGAGGCGGGCTGTCGACGACTGGGGCTTTTGTCGTGGCATCATGCCGAGGCATTCGAAGCAAGTGTGGCGGCCTGCGGAGGCATCACTTCGGAGGCCTGGATACGCCAGGATTTGGACCCTGCGGTTCGCGGCACCGGTTGGGAGGAGTTTCGCGAGATTTGGTCGGCGGCGGCGGGCCGACTCGACGGCCTGGTGATTTCCGACAGCATGCTTTTTGCGGACGCACAGCTTGCACTGCTGGAACTCGGAGTCCGGGTTCCCGCGGACCTGCGCATCGCCGTTCTGACCAACCGCGGCTGCAACCCGCCCGTTCGCGTCCCGGTCACCGCCTACGAGACGGATCCGCACGAGATCGCCGAAACGTACGTCTCCATGCTGATGGACCGGGTGCGGGTGCGGGTTCCGCAACCGTCCAACCCGGTCGCCTCTCTGGCGCGTCGAACGATTGTCCCCTCCTCCCGCGTGGAGGACATGTACGGCGCACCCGCGTCCCCTACGGCGCGTGCGAACGGACCGACAACAGAAAAAGGCGCCGATGCACAGGACGATTGCGTGAAAGCAGGAGATGTTCACGAACAGAGACTCGAACAAAGGAGAAAATGAACATGCGCCCCTCCCCCTCAACCACCGGAGAAAGCAACCCCCGCAACTCGGAATGTTCAGGAGAAACACAAAAGGAGCACCACATGAAAGTCCACTCTTTCTTTTCAGCAATCATCTTCGCCGCCCTGCTGGTCATGGTATCTGCCAGCACAGATGCCGCCACAGCATTCTGGCATGGACAAGGCGAAACCGCCAACTGGTCGGATGCGGACAACTGGGACGACGACTCAACGGTCGACGGCGAAACGTATGTTCCGCAGGACGGCGACAGTCTGCGCTGGTTTCCCAGCGACGCGGGCAACCTAAACAGCAACAATGATCTGGACGGACTGTCCATCGCTGGAATCTCGTTGCAAGGGGGTCCGTCTTCGGGAGTTGTCCTCAACGGCAATCAAATTTCCCTAGCGGGAACCATTGACGGCTATGGGAATAGTGCCATCATCAATCTCCCAATACAGGCCGAGGGCATCGTAGCCATCGAGGATGGTACGCCCTTGACGATCAACGGTGTCATCAGCGAAGATGCCAGTAGCCGAGACCTTCGACTCAACAGTGACACGATCAACCTCAGCGGAGCCAACACCATCTCCGGCAAGGCCCATCTCGGGATCAACGGCACCCCCACCGTTTACATCAACACCCTTGACAATATCGGCATCGCCCAATCGCTGGGAACGGGAACGACCATCCAGTTCTCGCACAATGATAACAGCGGCTCCATCGTGTACACCGGCGGCGCAACAAGCACGGACAAGCAGTTTGAACTGGGTCGGGCCGGCTCTTACACAGGCTCGGCGACATTTCTCAATAACGGGACCGGCGCCGTGACCTGGACTGGCGCGCAGGCGGGTACATCAAACGGGGACACATCGAGAACCTTCACCCTCGGCGGCACCAACGCCGACGACAACGAATGGCAGAGCGTCTTTCGAAATTTCGGTGCCAACGACATACTGAGTGTTGACAAATCAGGCGACGGCAAGTGGATCCTGTCCGGGGACAACACCTACACCGGCGCCACATCCGTGACCGCCGGCACGCTGCTGATCAACGGGGACCAGTCCGGCGCCACGGGCGCGGTGACGGTCGACGCGGGCGCCACCCTCGGCGGAACCGGAACCGTCGGCGGCGCCGCCACGGTGTCCGGCATCCTCTCGCCCGGAACGAGCGCCGGCACACTGACCTTCGCCGACGGCCTGGATGTCAGCGGGGCCGAGACCCTGCTTTTCGAACTCGGGACCACGAGCGACCTCGTGCGGGTCAGCGGCGGCGATCTGGAAATCGGAACCCTTGGCTTCTCGGATTTCGACTTTACGGCCCTGGGCAACTTCGGCGCAGGCGACTACACGCTGTTCGAAAGCAGCTCGCTGCTCGGAACCCTGGACGATGGCGACCAGACAGGATTGATTGACGGGCTGGACGGCACCCTCTCCATCACCGACGACAATGTTGTTCTCGTCGTGATTCCGGAGCCGGCTGCGGGGATCCTGTTCCTGGCCTCCTTCCTGCTGGCGATCGGCGGGCGGCGGCGAAAATGAGAGGGACATCGGGTGCCGTGAACGGTTGCCCAATTTTGTGAAAGACCTCGCTTGACACGCCGGCACATGAATGCCATCGTATGAAGCACATCATTGCGGGCTGAAGACCCCCCACAAGTGCGCCTGCAAGCGCATTTGAGGCGGGTCTTCAGCCCGCCTTCGTTACCTGCACCAAATTCTGTGGACATAGGATAGAGCGCCGGGCGGCGAGCGACCGCTTCGATATGCCAGGATCGACAGGGGCTTGAACCATGACCAACCGGCCCAACATCGTGTTTTTACTTTCGGACCAACACCGGGCCGACGCCATGGGCTGCGCCGGGCATCCGCTGGTGCAAACTCCGAACCTGGATCGGCTGGCCGCCAGTGGCACCCGCTTCGAACGGACCTATGCGGCCGCTCCGATCTGCGGCCCCTGCCGTTCGGCGATGATCACCGGCCGTACCGTCGCCAACTGCGGAACACTGACCCATGGCCACATGCACCGGGACATGGGCCTCCCCACAATGGCAACCCTTTTCAGGAATGCCGGGTATGCGACCGGCGCCTTCGGCAAGGTTCATGTGGCCGGCGAGAATGACGACCGGGATCTCGGTTTCGACGAGCGCGCCCTGCGCATCTACACCCCCATGAAGAATGACTACCAGCACACCATCGGACTGGAGAAGTTCTGGCAGTACTGCAGCTACCTGCCCCAGTACAAACCCTGCCCCGAAGCCAAACGCCGTCATGACTACAACCTCAACAACGAACCTATCCAGCTCGAGGAGGAACTCATCCTCGATCACATGACCGCCGACCGCTCGATTGCGTTTATGAGGAAGGTGGCCGGGGCTTCCAGCTCCGGCGCCAGGACAACCGGAGCTTCCTGCTCCGGCGCGGAAAACACGGGAGCTGGAAGCGCCGGCCACAACCCGTTTTTCCTCTGGGTGGGGTTGGAGAAACCCCACAACGAGATGTACGCGCCCAAGCGCTTCCACGACCTGTACGATCCGGCCACTGTGGCACTGCGGGAGAACCGCGAATTTAATCGTGCCCGGCTGCCGGACACCATCCAGGACAACCCCTTCTTTCCCATCGCGGACGGCCTGACCGACGACCAAATGCGCCACGCCACGGCAGCCTACCTGGCCAACGTGAGTTTCATGGACGAGCAAGTCGGGCGGGTGCTGGACGCGCTGGATGAACTGGGGCTCAGCGACAACACCATCGTGGCCTACGCCACCGATCACGGCGAAAACCTGTTCAGCCACCAAATGGTGCAGAAGCAATGTTTCTTCGAAGAGGCGGTCCGCGTCCCGCTCATCCTCCGGATTCCCGGGGTGACCGGGGCGGGGACGGCGCGGAACCAGTTCGCCGGCCTGCTCGATCTGCTGCCCACCTTCTGTGATGCCTGCGGGATCACGCCGCCTGACGGGCTTGACGGGCAATCCCTGCTGCCGGCGATTCGCCAGGACGCACCGCTGCGCGACGCCGTCTTCAGCGAGTTCTATGAATTCGGCGCCGCCGAACGGATGATCCGCACCGAACGCTGGAAGTATGTCCACAGCGAAGGCGACCTGCACCAGCTCTACGATTTGGAGAAAGATCCCCGTGAAAACATCAACCTGATCGATGATCCGGCTCATGCCGATGTCTGCGCTGAACTGGATGCGCGTGTCTGCCGCGACTGGGCCATGCCGGACCTGAGCGAGGTTCCGAAACGCCGGGGCGACACCCGCCCTGGCCAGCGTGGCGGCAATTAAGGAATAATAACGAGAAAGGAAGAAAAATGAAAGTGCTGTTTTTGGACTTGGACACCCTGCGTCCGGATCATCTCGGCTGCTACGGCTATCATCGCCATACCAGCCCCAACATCGACCGCATTGCCGGCGAAGGCATGCGTTTCGACGAGTACTACGTGTCGGATGCGCCCTGCCTGCCGGCGCGGGCGGCTTTGATCAGCGGCGCTTTCGGCATCCATAACGGCGCCGTCAACCATGGCGGCACACATGCCGACATGCGCCTGCAAGGTGCCGACCGGAGTTTTCGCGACGCGGTCGCCAACGGCTGCCTGTGGAACATCTTCCGCCGGGCCGGCATGCACACCTGCTCCATCTCGCCCTTTGCCGAGCGGCATACCTCCAACTGGTTCCTGAACGGCCTCAACGAGATGCACAACCACACCGGCGGTGGAGGCATGGAATCGGCCGAGCATGTCACCCCCGATGTCCTGTCCTGGCTCGACGCCAACAAGGACCGCGAAAACTGGCTGCTGCATGTGAATTACTGGGATCCGCATACCCCTTACCGAGCACCGACAGACTACGGGAACCCCTTCCGCGACGATCCCCTCCCGGAGTGGCTGACAGAGGAGCGGCTTGAACACCACAAGAGCCTTGCCGGTCCGCATACAGCCAGGGACAACGGCATGTATGACGGCAAGGAGCATCCGGCATTCCCCCGGATGGTTAACGATATTCAAGACATGACGCGCCTGCGCGATTGCATCGACGGCTACGACTGCGGAATCCGCTACATGGACGAGCATATCGGCACGATTCTCGCCAAGCTTGACGAGATGGACGTACTCGACGAAACGATGATCATTGTCACCGGCGATCACGGCGAAAACTTCGGCGAACTGGGCATCTACTCCGAACACGGCACGGCCGACCGCACCACCTGCCGTATTCCCATGATCATTCGGTACCCCGGCGGCAAAAAAGGCCACGTGGACCGCGGGCTGCATTACAGCGTGGACCTGCTTCCCACCCTCAAGGAGTTGTTCGAGCAGCCGGGGCCGCCGCCCGCGCACTGGGACGGGCGCAGTTATGCCGCCAGTATCCTCACCGGCGCCGAGACGGGCCGTGAAGAACTGGTCGTCAGCCAGTGCGCTCATGTCTGCCAACGCTCCGTGCGTTGGGAAGATTGGCTGTACATGCGCACCTATCACGATGGCCTGCACCCGCATTTCGGACCCGAAATGCTGTTCAATGTCGCCAAAGATCCGCACGAAACCACGAATTTGGCGGCGGATCTTCCGGAAGTCGCACGCGAGGGGGCCTCGCGTTTGCTGGCCTGGCGCGACAAGCAGATGCGCACCATGCCATGGGGCTATACTGCGGATCCGATGGAGCAGGTTCTCAAGGAAAACGGTCCGTTCCATGCGGCGACGTGCGTCGGCGGCGTGGTCGAACAGCGTCGACAGTATCTGCAACGACTGCGCGAAACCGGACGCGGACATTGGATCGAGAGGATGATTGAACGCCACCCGGATCTGGCGGCGGCCCTTACGGATTGCGAACACGCTCGGAAAACCTAAACGATGCGGAGAAGACAGCGGTGATGAAGACAAACAGAGCTGAACACCAAGGCACGCAAGCGCCAAAACCATGCCCTACTCAACCCAACATTATCTATTTCAACCCGGACCAGCTTCGCGCCGACCTGCTCGGCTGCTACGGCGATCCGTTGGTGCAGACGCCGAACTTCGACCGGCTGGCGCGTGAAGGCGTGCGCTTCGACCAGTGCCATGTGCAGCATACCGTGTGCACGCCGTCGCGCTGCAGCTTCATGACCGGATGGTATCCGCACGTGCGCGGACACCGGACACTCTGGCACACGCTGCAGCCCGACGAACCCAATACCCTCAAGTACCTCAAGCAGGCCGGCTACGACGTTCACTGGATCGGCAAGAACGACCTGCTGGCGCCCGACTCGTTTGCCGACTCGGTCACCCGCGTCCACGACTGGACCTGGCAGGGTGGCGGCTCGCGCGACATCTTCGCCAAGGACCATCCAGGCTATCAGAGCTTTCTCTTTGGCCCGTCGCCGGGACACATGACCGACTGGTTTCAGATGGACCAGGCGGTCGAGTTTCTCAAGTCGCGCGGCGACGCCGACCCCCCGTTCATGCTGTTCCTGCCGTTCGTCCTGCCGCATTGCCCCTTTTCCTGCCCGCAACCGTGGTACGACATGTACGACCCTGATTCCCTCCCCCCCATGCGGCCGGCCGAACTGCCCGACCTGCCGGCTTTCCGACGCCTGATCCGCCGGTATCGCCGCATTGACGAACTGGACGAGGCGACCCTGCGCAAGCTGCGCGCGGTATACATGGGGATGGTCACGTATGTGGACACGATTCTCGGGCGACTGCTTGACGCGTTGGACGAGACCGGCCTGGCGGGCAACACGGCGCTGTTCGCCTTCTCCGACCATGGCGAGTGGGCCGGCGACTACGGCTTGGTCGAGAAGTGGCCGAGCGGCCTCGACGATTGCCTGACCCGCGTGCCGCTGATCATTCGCGCCCCCGGCGTCAAGGCGGGCCATGTTGTCGCGGAACCGGTCGAATGTTTCGACATCATGCCGACGACCCTGGAGCTGGCGGGGGTGGAATGCCGACACACGCATTTCGCACGCTCGCTGCTGCCGCAGTTGGGCGGCGCGCCGGGCGATGCGACGCGCGCGGTCTTCGCGGAGGGCGGCTACGATCCGCACGAGCCGCACTGTTTCGAGGGGCTGCCCGACGGCTTCCAGGACGTGGGCGATCCGAATGGCATTTACTATGAGAAGGCGCGGCAACAGCAGGAGCATCCGGAGTCGGTCTGCCGCTGCGCGATGATCCGCACCGCCACCCACAAACTCGTTCACCGGCCCGGCGATGTCGGCGAGCTTTACGACCTCGCCAACGATCCGCGCGAGCTTCACAATCTCCATGGCCAACCTGAGCAGGCCGACATTGGACAACAGCTCGAACGCCGCTTGCTCGACTGGTATATCCACACCAGCGACGTCGTGCCCTGGACCCGCAGCACCCGCGGCTTCCCGCAACCGCTGCCGCGGGATGATCACAGACATGACAATGTCGAAACAGGGAACCTGAAATGACACTACCGAAAAAATCTCCTTTCCGGAAAGTGACCCACCAGGCGGACCTCTGCGTGGTCGGCGGCGGCATGGCCGGGCTTTGCACGGCGGTGGCCGCGGCGCGTCACGGCGCCAAGGTCGTGCTGATGCAGGATCGCCCGGTGCTCGGCGGCAATGCGTCGGGCGAGATCGGCGTCCACATTCTCGGGGCCGACCGCAACGGCTTCATCCCCTACGCCCGCGAGACCGGCATTCTCGAAGAGCTCCGCCTTGAGAATCTGCACCGCAATCCTCAGGCCAGTCTTCAGTACTGGGATTTGGTGGTCTACGATTTCGTCAAGCGCGAACCGAACGTAACCCTGCTGCTGAACTGCTCCTGCCTGGATGCGGACATGGATGGCAGGCGCATCGCCTCGGTCACCGGCTGGCAGCTCTCCACCCAGACCTGGCGGACGATCGAGGCGAAAATCTTCGCCGACTGCTCCGGCGACGCCATCCTGGCGTCCCTGACCGGTGCCGAAACCCGCATGGGGCGCGAAGCGGCCGGCGAGTTCGGCGAGTCCTTCGCGCCCGCCGAGGCCGACGACAAGACCATGGGCATGAGCTATATCTATTATGCCCGGGAACACGAGCAGGAGATGCCTTACGCCCCCTTCGGTTGGGAAAGGCGTTTCGACAGTTGCGACGATCTCCCCTGGGGCGCGGGCAATCACGCGGGACTCGGCTGCAGCCCCTGGTGGGCGGAAATGGGCGGCGAACATCATGCCATCCACGACAGCGAGCAGCTGCGCGACGAACTGTTCAAACACAACCTTGGCCTCTGGAACCACATCAAAAACGGCAACTGCGAACACCGCGAACGGGCGAAAAACTGGGCGCTTGACCGCATCAATTTCGTCCCCGGACGCCGGGAAAGTTATCGCTATGCGGGACTGCACATGCTCAGCCAGAACGAGATCGCCGCCGGCGGGCAGTTCGACGATGCGGTCTGCCACGGCGGTTGGACCATGGACGACCATCACCCCGGCGGCTGCGAATCGTTCCGGACATACGGGCAGCCGCCGACGATCCATCACCCGGCGCCGTCGCCATATGGGATACCCTATCGCTGCCTGGTATCCAAGGACATCGACAACCTGATGTTCGCCGGCCGCGTAGCAAGCTGCACGCACGTGGCCATGAGCAGCACGCGGGTCATGGGCACCTGCGGGGTCATGGGGCAAGCCCTCGGCACGGCCGCGGCGATGGCCTGCGAGAAGCGGATATCCCCGGCCGGTGTGCTCGACCACATCGGTGAACTGCAGCAGCGACTGCTGGCGGACGATGTCTTCATTCCCGGCGTCCCCTTGCGGATGAACGACCTCACGCGCTCGGCACGCCTCGAAGCCAGCCAGGGCGATCCCGAACCGGTGCGCGACGGGATCAACCGCCCGATCTCCGACGATCCCTTCCTCTGGCAGCGCAAACCGGCCTGGTCGCGGGCGACCGAAGAGGAACTCGTGGCCTTCGACATGCACAGTTGGCAGGCGGAGCCCGGCGATTGGATTGCCTACCATATCGAGATCCCGCGATTCGTCGACTCCGTCACATTGATCCTCGACAGCAGCCTTGAACGCGGATTCGCACATCCCGGCAACCGTCAGGAACGGCCGCCGCCCCTGCCCAAGGCCTTCCGGGTGGAAATTCTGCGCAATGGCACGTGGGAGATATGCCGGAGCTTCGATCTCAACCACCAGCGCCAAGTGAGGGTCCCCATCGGTCAGAGTGTTGCAGGCGTGCGCATGAGCATCACCAACCTCCACGGTGCACAATCAACCAACGTGTATGGTTTCCACTTGACAGAACCCAATGCCCAAAGCGAGACGACCGGAAATCAGAACTCTTGATCTTGCGGAAGATTCGGTGATGCCGAATTGGCTTCGGGCTGAAAGCCCGGCCCAGTTTCATGTCCCCGGAGTGAGCCTGCGAACGACCGCGCGCCAGTGGGGTCCGCGATCGCTCACAGGCGCGCAGAGTTCGCAGCCCCGGGTTGAAGGCACACCGGAAATTGCGGGCTGAAGGCCCGCCCCTTATGTTGCGCGCAAGCGCACACCGTCGGAAGTGGTTTCGTTGCTTGTCAGAAGCTTCCCTCGGTTTCCTTCGGTTTGCTGGGGTTGCTCCGGCGGCGTCGGGAGAGAACGGGGTGCAGAGCCACCACGCCGGCAAACAAGGTGAGACCGATGATCGATGGCAGGGGGGAAAGCAAAGGGGGCTTGTCTGACACCGCTGCTTCGGCCGATGATGCTTCTTGAATTCTCCGCTTTGCCTGGCGACGGGCTGAGGGGTTGCGCGGTTGGTTGAAGTGGGCGAAATCAGCGGGCGGCCGAGACATTTCCTCCCGGATTTGCCGGTTGCGCTCTTCGCGGTTTTCTTCTCTTTGCCGGTCAACGTCCTCGGGAGATGATTCGCGGGCTTCCTCGACGGCCTTGAGGATTTCCTCGCGCTGGAGGATGGCGGCTTCCTCGGGGATCAGGCCAAAGGCGGTCGAAGCCAGGCAAATCCACGCCAGGGCCGCAGCCCGCATCGCTCGACGGGGTGGAACGGGGGCGCGACTGCAGGAAGGGACGTGAGGGCTTGTGGGGCCGGGGACATGCTGCATGAGAATCGGTACTCTTAGAGTTCTCTCCAATACATCGTGATCGGGACATTGAGCGTCTGCGGCAGGGCAAAGTTGACGCGAGCATCCTCATACAGCGGACTGCCCAGCCGGATGTCCCAGGCAAATTTTGCGGAATTGGCGAAAATAACGGCTTCGTCGCGGGCTATGATGGAGCCGTTGAATTGGATTTGCTGCGTTTTTCCTCCGAACAGGTGGTTGGTGTAGCAGACGGCGTCGACCTGTTCCACGTCATTGGTGGGATTGAGGGTCCGAAACGCCTGGTCGCTGCTCGATTGGAAATACCGTCGGTCGCCGACATTGCCGGCGGCATTGATTCTCTTGCTGCCGTCGGTAGCGGTGTAGTCGCCGTTGAACCGATAGCCGTTGCCGGGGTCGTCATCGGAATCATAGCCGTTGTCGAAGTCGCTGGGATCGGTGTCGTAGGCCGCAGTAAAGCTTGGCTGGATGTAGCTGTTCACGTTGCTGTACCACGTGCTGTCGGTGTAGTCGCCGAGGATGATGTTGCCCTTGGCCGCCAGACCGACCATGTCGGCGTCCTGGTTGTCCTCGACGGCGACCATGGGATCGCTGTCCGGTTTGTCCCATTCGGGGGGATTGACGTAGGTCAGCGGGCCGGCGATGTGGATGTTGCGCCCGGCGTAGATCGTTCCCTGTCCGGAGATGACTCCCCTGATGGCGACGTCGCCTCGGACCACGACGGGACCGTCGATCACCAACGGTTCGGATTCTGTGCCCTCGAGCACGATCATGCCGTCGTCCGGAGTGTCCGATAGCCCATCCGGACCGGGTCCGTCGTAGACTTGGTCGACGACGATTTTGTTTTTCACTTTGAGGGTGCTTCCGTGGTTGGCGGCCAAGGTTTCGTACCACTGCAGGTCGCCCAGATAGGGCATGGGCAATTCGGAAACCTGTTCGTATGCGCTTGTCTCGGGGTCATAGCCCATCGGCCAGTTTCCCGTGAAGGCTTCGGAAGGCGGATCTCCGGGACGTGCCTGGTCCGGCGCGTAGCTGTAGTACTGGCTCAGCGACCAGGAATCCCAACTGCCGTCGACATTGCCGGCGGCGCCCAAATCGGGGTTGGCTGCGGCATACACGTCCCCGTTGATGGTCGGGCCGTAGCGGGTACTGAAGTCGCCGTTGGCCCGGACGCTGCCGTGCGAGGTGATGCTGCTGCCCCACAACCAGCCGAAGTTGTTGACGAAATAGGAATAGTCGAACACCGGTGAAGCCGTCAATTGATAGCGGACGACCTCCTGTACGGTGCGCTCGGCAATCCCGTTTTTGGCGGATGCCTCCAGAAGGACATCGGCGACGGCGCGATCCGTTCGGGATACGTCTCGGATGGTGACAGTCACTGTGCCGCCGTCAAATTCCTCCTCCTGTGGAGCATTGTAGGTGCTGCTGTCGCCGATCCAGCTGGGGGCGAAGCTCTCAAACCAGTCGAATTTTTGCTGGCTTTGGGGTATGGGCGCGGAGTGAAAATGAGTATGGAATTCCTCGTAGATGTCCCATTTGGCCTTTTCCATGGCGGACATGGCGATGGACAGCGCCTCGTCCGTCTGGCTCCATAGCCTGACGTTGTGCATGGCATTGCCCGCGGCCTGCATGAAGGAAGCGACGATCAAGCCCGTGACCAAACCCACAAGCAAAACCGCCAGGAGCACGGTGCCGCTTTCTTGCCTCGGATTGCTGCGTGTGTGTGCATTCATCGTATCCATGCTCCTGTTTTGCTTTTTGCGGCCGACGCCGATGCCTGAGTATTCAATGTGCGGATCCGGGCTTGCGGACGGCCGCGTTTGCTCAGTGCCGCTCACAATTCGTTGTTATATCGCCTCAAGGTTGCGGTTTCGCTGCCCACGCGGTTGCTGCCGCCGAGCGCCACATCGTTCCAGTCCACTCGGACGGTGATTCTGCAGTGGGAATCCTCATGGCTGACGGCGGTGCGGATGGTGCCGCCAAGTTCGTGCAGTTTGCTGTAGGGGGGCACGGGCTCGGTGTTCACCGCCGGTTCGTTGAAGACATCTTCATAGTCTTGATGAAAAACGGCAAATGCGTTGTCCAAAGCCAACGTTTGAGCCTCCTGCCGGCACGCCGCGGAGTTGATCATGCGATAGGCCATCAACAGCCCGGAATAGCTGCTGGTGCCCAGCAGCGCCAGAATCGCCATGGCAACAAGAACTTCGATGAGTGTGAATCTGCAGTTAACCTTGACCGATTTCATAGTGTGATTTAACCAGCATTTGTTGTGCCATCCCCGGCCCTGCTCAGGCAGGGCGTTTGGTGTTTCAATTCTGAGACGAATGCGATCCGTTTGTTGCAGCCCTGACCTGCACAGCCCCGTTGCGGAGTTCGCAAACGGCTGCGGCGGCGGGGTGGTTCGCGCCGAACTGGCTTGCCGTGTCCGGGTGGCAGGTAAAATACAGCACTTGCGTGCGGTTTGCGAACTGCGCGATGGCTTCGGTTGCGGCGGCGCGTCGTGCGGAATCGAAATTGACGAGGATGTCGTCCATGACGACCGGCAGGGCTTCGGCGCCTGCGCGGGTGGCGGTGATGTAGCCGAGGCGCAGGGCCAGGTAGAGTTGCTCGGCGGTGCCGCGGCTGAGCGCCTGGGTGGGCACGCGTTCGCCGCTTTGGTGGAGGATGGCGAGAGCGCCGGCGTCCTCGAGTTCGGCGATTATGCGGGTGTAGCGTCCTTGTGTGAAGGTTTGCAGGAATTCGGAGGCTGAGCGGACGACTTCGGGTTGGCGTTCCTCCTCGAAGCGTCGCCTCGCTTCGGCGATGAGGTGTTCGGCGCTGCGGTGGACAAGCCATTGTCTGCTGATGTTCCGGAGGCGTGTGCGAAGTGCGGCGCGCTCGGCTTTGAGTCGGGACAATTCGGTGTCGGTGGACAGAAGCTGAATTTCCTTGTTCAGCTCACCGATGGTTTGGTCCAGGTCGCGGAGTTGGTCGTTGGCTTCGGTCAGCGCGCCGGTTGTTTCGTCGATGCGGGCATGAAGGCGGTCGGGCTCGGTGTCGGCGAGAGTTTGGCGGGCGTCTTCGAGGTTTTCGGGGCCGTAGATGGCGCGGAGCGCGCGCTCGTGGGAGAGTTTTTGCTGGGTGAGCCGTTGGCGTTCGCGGCGGACTTGGTCGAGCCGGAGAAACCCCTCGTCGGAGTCGACGCGGGCCTGCTTCAGGAGTTGGCTTCGCGCGGTTCGGGCATTTTGTATTTTGTGATCGAGTTCCTGGATGTGGTTGTTCAGAGCGCGTTTTCGGCGCTGGAATTCGCCGGCTTGCCGTTGGTTTTCGCGTTCGGCTTCGAGGTTGTCGGCGAGGGTTTGGATTTGCATTTCGGCGGCTTCGTCGCGCCGATTTTCGGGGATTAGAGCTTGAAGTTCGGTCAGTTCGGCTTGGCATTGGTCGAGCACGGATTGTCGTTTGGCTAGTTGGGTGCGGGCCTCGTCGCGATGGTCGCGCACTTGGACGGCCTGTTCGACGGCGTGCAGGATATCCAGCGCCATTTCGGGGGTGGCCTCCTCCGGGAACCCGTGCTCGGCCCGCCATCGGCGCCACTGGCGCTGCTTGTCCTCGAAGTCGGCATCGGCGGCTTCAACTGCGCTTTTGGTTTGGTCGATCTGCTGGTGCAGCGGTGCTTCCTCTCGCTGGAGGGTCTGCAGGCGGTCGCGGAGGGTTTCGAGTTGACGGACGCGCGGTTCCAGGTCCATGGCTGTCCAGCACTCCGCCGCGCCGGGGCCGAGAAGTGCCTCGACGGTGGCGATCAGCTCGGCGGACGCTTCGGATTTGGCGTGTCGTGCGGTGTCCTGTCCGCGCCGGATGACGCGCAGGATGGCGGCCGCGCAGGTGCAGAGGATGCCGCCTGCAAAAAGGCTTGCGCTCCAGGCATGCAACTGCGCCAGTGCCAGAAGGGCGCTGCCGGCGAAGCACGTCAGGGCGAGCGCGGCACCGGCGCGTTCGGTTCGTCGCGCCATTGTGATGTCCACGCCAGCAAATGGGGAATTTGAAGGGGAGGGGGTGCGGGCGGCTTCGAGTTGGCGCAGAGTGCTCGGGATGCGAGCCAGGGTGTCCAGCATCGTGTCGGTTTCCGGCGCGTGGGCGAGTTTCTCGGCCGTCAGGATTTCGGCGAGTCGCTCCTGGATTTCGGTGTTGGTGCTCCGGATGCGCTGTTGCAGGTCCTGCTGCTGCGTGTGGAGGGTGTCGAGTTGCCGGCGCGCGTCCGCGACCGCTTCCTGCGCGGCATTGCGGAGTTCGCGAAAGGAGCGAAGCTTGTGCTGGGCGTCCACCGAGCGGTCCACGCGGTCGAGATCGTCGACCGTGCAGTCCGCTCCCAGGTTAGGGAGCAGTTCGGCGAGTCGGCGCTCGTCGCGCTGGATGGATTCCTGGAGAGCCGGAATTTCCTCGCGCGCGGCTTGGATGGCCGGAATGCGGCGCAGGAGTGAATGGATGCGGGGGGCTTCGGGCGCGAGGCGTTTTTCGGCGTTCAGCTGGCGCCATTCGGTTTCGAGCTGCGTGCGCTCGGCTTCCGCGGTTCGCTTTTCGGACTCCAGTTTGTCCAGGGTTTCGCGGAGGGATTGGATTCGTGCGGCGCCGTCGTCGGGAAACTCGTCGGGGACCGGCGGCAATTCGGCCAGCTGGGATTCCACCTGGCGGAGGTCGACCCAGTTGTCCCAGGCGGAGGCGGCTTTGTTCAGCTCGGCGAGGCTCAGGCGCAGGGTTTCGGCCTGCTCATGCAGGGTGTCTCGCTGCTTGGTTCGTTCGGCTTTTTGCCGGAGCATGCGGTTGAATTTCTCCAGCTCTCCCTCGTGTTCGCGCAGCTGTTTTTCCACGGTGTCAAGTTCGCCGAGCGCGAGGGCCGCCTCCTGGGTGCGTCCGCTGGGTTTGAACAGGTTCGCCAGCTGTTTTTCGAGGGTGTTGCGGGCGCGCTGGAGGGCGTCACGGTCGGTGCCCAGGCTGGCGGCGTGGAAGGCGTTGGCGACCGACTCGCCCGTGACGGTGCGGATGTTCTGCAGTTCGTCCAGGCTGAAGCCGTAGATGGTTCGATAGATTTCGCGGTCGACTCCGCCGACCAGCTGATGCAGGATTTCGGCGGGGCGCTCGGCACCGTCGGCGTCGGTGATGGTGACGGGCCCGCCGTGGGGTCCTCGCCGGCGTTCCAGACGCAGTTCGCCGTGGGACTGCGTTTGCAGCTTGAGCACGCCGATGCGGTGCTCCGCCATGGGGTAGATTCTCTCGTCCTTGGGGCGTCCGCGCGGGATGCCGAACAGCATGGCGCGCAGGAAGGCCAGGAGGGTCGACTTGCCGGCCTCGTTGTTGCCCAGCAGCACGAATGGGCCGTCGTCGGGCACCGGCACGGTCAGATCACGGAGTGAGCCGAAGTGATCGATATGGATTTCGGTGATGCGCATTACGCCTTCACTCCGGCTGTTCGGGTTCGAGCAGATCGACGCAGAGCAGGCGCGCCTGATCGAGAATGTCGGCCCATTCGGCGTCGTCGGGCTGATCAATGGCTTTGGCCATGCGGGTGTGCTCGAGCAGTTCGGCGCATGCCCGGCTCAGCACCTGTGCGTGCTCCCCGGTGTCCTCCAGCGAGCAGGCGTAGCGGAGAACTTCGCCCAAAAGGTCCTCTTCTCGTGCCCGCTCCTCCAAGTCCACGGGGGGGCGTACGGCGGCTTCTATTTTTTCCACCCACACAAACGCATCGTCATGGGCCAGCTGTTCGCGGGCGCGCTCGGTGAGGTCGCGAAGTGCTTCGGGCTTGCACAACTGGTGAAACAGCGGGGTGCGTCCGGTCAGGCGAAGGCGGCAGATGACCGGGCGGTCGTCCGCGGCCGCGCGCAATTGCTCGCATTGCTGAAACAGGCGCCATTCCGCCTGGTCCAGGGTTTCGACCCCGTCCAGCGGGACATCGTCTCTCTCCCAGCGAACCACGTCCAGCGCGCGGAATTCGATCTGCGTGTCGCGGCTGGCGGCGTCGGCACGCACGATCATGCATCCGCGCGGCCCGGATTCGCGGATTTCGCGGCCCTGCGGATTGCCGGGGTAGACCACGCAGGGCGGTTGCTCCGACAGGACTGCCCGCGTGTGGACGTGACCCAGCGCCCAGTAGTCAAAGCCGCGTTCGGTGAGGTCGCCCAAGGTGCATTCGCAATAGGCTTGGAGGGCGCGGTGGGACGCCAGGCTGCAGTGGAGCATGGCGATGTGGTAGGCGGAACTCTCCGGCTGTTTGAACAGGCGATGCAGTTTCCGACGCTCGTCCGCGGCGCGGTAGCTGATCCCCGAAACGGTCACGGCGTCTCCGTCCGCAGTTTGGAATTCGCGGGTTTCGACCTCCTCGCTGCCGAATACGACGACTTTGTCCGGCCAGTCCAGCGCCCCCAGACTGCCCGAGGCCGGGTCGTGATTGCCGTGGACCATGAAGGTGCGAATGCCGTACTCGGCCAGTTTTGCAAGTGCGCCGTGCAAGTGCAGCTGGGCGCGGGCGCTGCGGTATTCGCGGTCGTAGACGTCCCCGGCGAGCAGGAGAAAATCGGCGTTCAACTCGATGCAGGTTTGCACAATGCGCTCGAGAACCGCGAATGTGGCTTCACGGGCAGCACGCGCAACGGCCGGGGCCTGATGCGCATCCGCGGTCAAGCCCTCCATCGGGCTGTCCAAGTGAATGTCGGCGGCATGTACAAACGTGCAGGGCATGGGCGTTTCAGTCGGCGGCGCCGACGAGTCCTTCGATGTATTGCACGCGTCCGAACAGCGTGTCATCGGGATTTCGAGCCTGGCTGAGGCGGCCGCGGAAATCCTGCAGAGATTCCATGTCGTGCTGCTCCATCCACGTCTCCAGGTCCTTGAGCATATTGTTCAGATGCGGGAGCCCGTTTTGCAGAAACGTGGAGACGCACTGGACCGCCTGGGCGCCGACCAGCAGGGCGCGGATCACATCCTCGCCGCTGTGCACGCCGGTATTGGCCGCGAAGTCCGCATCCACGCGTCCGCAAACCAGGGAAAGCCAGCGCAGCGCGGGACTGAGTTCGCCCGGGCGGCTGTAGCGGTCCTGCTCGCGGACGGTCAGCGAAAGGTTGTTGATGCACACCGTCGGCCGATAGAGGCGGTTGAACAGGACAAATCCGGCGGCGCCGGCCTGACGCTGCGCCAAAATGGTTGTCCCCAAAGCGGTGAAGTAGGGCGGCAATTTGATGCTGACCGGGATGGACACCGCGTTGACGGTGTTTTCGATGATGGCCCGGTATTCGGCTTCCACGTCTGCACCGGTGCGGCGAAGGTCCATGGGCATGATGGCGATGTTCAGCTCCAACGCGTCGGCGCCGGCGGCTTCGGCCTCCTGGGCGAAATCCTGCCACCATTCGGGGCTGATGCAGTTGACGCTGGCGATGACGGGGATGTCTGCGGCGCTTTTGCAGTCGCGCAGCATCCGCAGGTACTCGCGCGTGCCGTAGCGAAGGCCGATTTGCGCCTGCATGTATTCGTAGGCCTCGGTATGCCAGGAGGTTTCGCTGTTCAGTGCATCGTCCACCCCCTGGTTTTCCGCGCGAATCTGCTCTTCGAACAGCGAGCGCAGCACAACCGCTCCCGCCCCGGCTTCCGCACACTCGCGCACCGAGTCGACGCTTTTGGTCAGCGGGCTTGCGCCGACAATGATCGGATTGCGAAGCTCCAACCCGAGATACCGCGTAGTCAAATCCATCGTT
>CAZSBQ010000034.1:0-23840 GCA_964604795.1 uncultured Victivallales bacterium
CGTTCGCATCCTCCTGTTTGTTCTGTTCGCCAAATTAGCTTGGATGTTCATATCCAACCAACGACTGCGGACATAGATTTTGCTGACCTCATGCACAATAGACGGATCAAACCGCGCGTTTTTCAAATTCCTGAAGCGCCAGGGCCAAATCTCTTGTTCGATTGCCGCAGTTTGACCTCGAACGGCGTTCCAGTTGCGTGAAAAGGAGGTGGTACAACTGTGGTGGTCAGCATGGTTCTCGGGCCAACGGCCCGCCCCATTATCAGCCCAGGGGGGGATTTCGGTGTGCCCCCCACCCCTGTTGTTCAGGGGATTGGCTTGTTGAATCCGCGATCACGAGGAGTTCAATCGCGAATTGGCGACCCAGTGCTCCGGTTTTCGTGATTGACAATTCAGGACCACTTATCATATATGGATACGAAACGTCAACCAAGAGTACCCGCGGCCTTTAGGCCGCATGAACCGGATGCGCGGGCTGAAGCCCGCGGGTACCAAATGGCGCCGCCCCAGACCCCATAGTATCCGCGGCCTTTAGGCCGCATCATAAAGGCGAGTCCTCTACTTTGACTTTATCGAGTACAAATAGGTTAAAGCGGTACAGGGTTTAGGCCTGCACGGAATGCAGGCGCTCAAGGATTTCTTCCGGCTCGGGGTGCTTTTGAAGCAGGTCGGAGAAGTCAAGGTATTCTTCCACAGCCTGACGCGCTGCGGCGCCGGCCTCGGCGTCGCCGACCAGAACCGCACCGACCAGGCAGCCATCACGGAAAACAAACCGTCGATGGACGCCGTCCTCCTCGCCCTCGATCACGGTGAAGCTGCCGTCCTCCGGTTTGAACTGGCCGACGCTCACGACGGGGACGTTGACCACCTTGAGAGTGTTCGAGCGCGGCAGGCCGCCGAACATGTCCCCGGCGCCGGCGGCGTTCCGTCCGGCGATGACGCCCTGGAACTGGGAGGCCCCCCACGCACCGTAGAGCTGCCCCATGTGTTCGGCGAGGTCGCCCGCGGCCAGGATGTCGGGATCGGATGTCCGCAGCTGATGGTCCACAACCAGGCCGCGGTCCACATCCAGCCCGGCCCGCCGGGCCAGGTAGCTGTTCGGACGCACTCCGGTGGAGATGACCACCAAGTCGCCTTCCAGTTCGCGTCCATCCTCGAGGCGCACGCCGGCCACGCGCTCGTCGCCGAGCAGCTGGTCGGTGCGCGCCCGGACATGCAGCTCCACGCCGAGACGCGTCAGGTGCTCGCCGAGAATCTCTCCGGACCGCAGATCCAGCTGCCGGGGCATCAGCCAATCGTGACTTTCGAGCAGAGAGACTTTGCCGCCGCGGGAGGCCAGCGCACCGGCGGTTTCGATCCCCAGCAGACCCGCGCCGATGCAGATCACGCGTTGGCCCGCGTCCAGGGCTTCGACCACGCGTTTGGCGTCCTGAACGGTGCGGATGGTCGTGACCCCTTCGCGCTGCGCACCGGGGAACGGCGGCATGAATGGATGCGCGCCCATGGTCAGAATCAGTCGGTCGTACGGCAGATTGTCGCCGTTGCGCAGCTTCACCCGCTTATTGTCGCGGTCCAGCTCGGCCACGTCGGTGCCCAGGCGCAATTCGATTTGCTGTTGGGCGTACCACTCCCGGTCGTGGATGGGCAGATTCTCCGGATCCACGTCTCCGGCCAGAAAACGCGTTAGATTCAATCGGTAGTAGGGAAGCTCGGCCTCGCGTGAAATCAGAGTGATTTCGGCGTTGGGCGCCAGCTGACGCGCGGATTCCGCCGCGGATACGCCGGCGATTCCGCCACCCGCCACAATAATGCGAATTCGAGCGTCGGTGGCCTGCTCTGTCGTCGCGGATTCGGATACGCCCTCAAAGCGGTCTGCCGGCGCTCCGCAGACCGGACATTCCTCGGGCGGTTCCGCCCCCTCGTGCGCATAATTGCAGTTGAGGCACCGCCACTGATCCGGCGTCTCGGAGGTGGGGGCGGCGACGGCCGGTGCTTCATAGGGCTCGAACTCCTCTTTGCCCGCTCCGCAGAGCGGACAGAAGTCGGGAGGTTCTTCACCGTGATGCACATAGCCGCATACCGTGCAGCGCCAAGCTTTGGTTTCCGGGGCTGTTGCCATTGCGGGGGCTCCTTGCGTTTGTTGGACCGCAGAACGTATCATGCGGCGTGGTTGAGAAAATTCATATCCAAGGAGGAATGCAAGCTACACGTCATTCCCCAGTCTTTCAAGTCGGGTGTCCAGCCAACCAAACGTTCTGAAATTGGCCAGTCCCCAGTCCTTTTTCACCCCATTCCGTTCGCGACGGGTTGACATAGTGAGTTTGCGATGCTATTCTGATGGGTATGAGTCCAACAGTATTAAGAGATAAAGGGTGTCGCTTCTACTTTTTCTCCTTGGAGGAAAAGCGCAAGCATGTGCATGTTGCGTGTGCTGACGGCGAAGCGAAATTCTGGCTGGAGCCGAAGTTGGAGCTGGCCATGGCCAATGGGCTTGCACGGCACCGTGTGAATGAAATAAGAACTATTGTGGAGGAACATCGCCATGAACTCGTCGACGCTTGGATTCGACACCTCGGTTGTTGAGGTTTCGCATATTGATATGCGGGGGTTGTGGCTCTATGTGGATGGCACCGAACACTACTTGCCCTTCTCTGAATTTCCATGGTTTGCAGAGGCCACGGTCCGCCAGATATCGAACATCGAACGTGTTGGGAGGAATCATTTCCACTGGCCGGACATCGATGTGGACCTCACATTGGATATGATCGATCATCCTGAAAACTATCCGCTGAAATATCATACAGCGAACCAATGAGTGCGCCGAACAGGCAGATGGGAAGCCCTTTCCGGCCAGGGGGTAGCTTAACGCCCACAACGGGCTCGCCGTGTTGGAGCGCATGATCTGAATTCTGATCGCGTCTTGTCTCTTCTCCCGCTCCCCTCCCCGCCGCGCGGGTCTCCGTTTCATGCGGCCTCCTGGTCGCGCTCGTCGCGGAGGTCTCCGACGACTTGTTCGATGAGGTCTTCGGCGGTGACCATTCCGATGGTTTTGCCGTGTTGGTCGAGAACGATGGCCAGAGGCGGTTTTCGGTAGTGGAGTTCATGGATGACGTCGCCGGTGGTTCGGTCTTCTCGGATGTATGTCACAGTTCGGTGGATGAATGGGCGGACGGGTGAATCACCGTCAATATTCGGATCGTTGTGCTGGGCGACGAGGACTTCGCGCAGGTCGATGATGCCGACGGTGTTGTTTTCGTTGTTGGCGTAGACGGGGAAGCGTGTGTGGCCGGTGGCCACGGAGACGTCCTCCAGCTCGCGGACGGTTGCGCTTTCGGGCAGGCTGCTCATGCTGTTCAGAGGGACCATGACATCGGAAAGCGGGCGGTTGTGCAGCTCGAAGACGGTCATGAACATGGTTCCGGAGGAATCCGACAGGATGCCCTGTTCGAGGGCCAGTTCGGCAACGTCCTGCAAATCCTGGCGGGTGACATTGTGGCTGGCCAGCGCGGTGCCGCCGTGCACGTCGACTCTGCGCGCCGCCCAGGCCGCCAGGGAGCGCGTCATAATGATCGCGGGCAGCAGCAGCAGTTCGGAGCGTTTGAGCCAGCCTGCTACGGCCCGTGAGATCGGGGTGGCGTGACTGCGGCACACGGCTTTCGGGACCATTTCGCCGAACACGAGGATGACGGGGGTGACGATGAGGGTGGTCAGGAGGGTTTCGGTATTCTCCGAGACGGCCCACAGGCGGTAGATCAGCACGCCGGCGAAGGTGGTGGCGGCCGCGTTCACCAAGTTGTTGCCCACCAGAATGGTGCAGAGCAGCGTGTCCATGCGCTTCATCAGCTCGACGGCCAGGCGCGCCCGAGCGTCGCCCTCTTTGGCCATCAGATGCAGGGTTGCACGGTTGGCGCTGGTGACCGCGGTTTCCGAACCGGAGTAGAATCCGGACAGAAATACCAGGATCAGCAGCACCAGAAGCAGGATTATTTCGATGCCGCCCATTAGGATTTCTCCTCCAGCTCTGTGTCGTCCAGCTCGGGTTTGGGCGTGAGCCGAACCGCTCCGACGCGGCGCCCGACCATTTGGACCACGCGGTATTCGTATGCTTCGTCCTCGACGGTGTCGCCGGCTCTTGGGATTCGCTCCATGAGGTCAGTCACGTGGCCGCCCACGGTGTCGGCCTCGCCGGCCGGCAAGTGGAGGTCGAGCCGCCGGTCCAG
Organism: uncultured Victivallales bacterium; assembly: GCA_964604795.1. Taxonomy (GTDB): domain Bacteria; phylum Verrucomicrobiota; class Lentisphaeria; order Oligosphaerales; family CAZSBQ01; genus CAZSBQ01. The sequence goes on from CAZSBQ010000034.1 coordinate 4,221, forward strand.
TTCGCGCACGTGCGTTTTGCCGTCGACCAGGAAGGAGCCCTCTTCTTCCCGGATGATGGTTGCCGGATCGGTTTCGCGTTCCGGCGACAGGTGCCCCAGCAACTCGGCGCGGATGTCATGGATCGTGAGCAGTCCCGCAGTTCCGCCGTATTCGTCCACTAGGATGACCATCTGCGTGCCCTCGATGCGCATGGTTTCCAGAACGCGCTCCACGTCGGTCTCTTCCGGGACGACGCAGATGGGGTACACCGGGCTTTCCGCGGATATGGTGTCGTCCGAGGATTTCGGGCGGTGCGCGCTCAACGGTTGGTTCATGGCGTCCGAGCCCCGCCAACGTGGCAGGTCGGCCAGCGAGACGAATCCCCAGATGTGGTCCGGGCTGCCGTGTTGCACGGGCATGCGCGAGCGATGGAGTTCGCACAGCCGGTTGTAGGCTTCGGCCAAGGTCATCGTGTCGTCCAGCGCCTGGATGTCGGTTCGCGGGACCATGAGGCTGTGGGCGTCGAGATGCGAGAGATCGAGGATGCGTTCGGCCAGTTCTCCCTCTTTTGTGCTGGTCACGCCGGTGGAGACGCCCATGGCCAGCATGGCTTCGATTTCCTCGCGCGTCACATCCGCCCAGCCCGCAGTCAGATAAATGCCCATCATGCGCAGAACTGCCGTGCTGACTGCGCGCAGGGCAATCCGGAAGGGGGTCAGGACATAGGATATCCAATGCAGCGGCGGAGCGACAATCCGCGCCACCTGCCGGGCGCGGGCCGCGGCAATGGTCTTCGGAGTCACTTCCCCGAAGACCAACAGCGCTGCGGAGCTGACCAGGATCGCGATGCCGACGCCCTGGCCGCCGAACATACGGCGAGCGATGCTGGCAATGATGCTGGCGATGGCGGTGTTGACCAGCAGATTGCCGATCAGAATCGTGCTCAGCAAGTGCTGCGGGTGATCAAGCAGTTCGGTTGCCCGGACTTCTCCGGGGCTGCCCCGCTTCATGCGCCGCGCCTGGGTGCGCGTCAGCGAGAACAGCGCGGTTTCCGAACCGGAAAAAAAGGCGGACGCGGTCAGCAGGATTGCCATGCCGATTACATATGGAAGGGCGACGACAAGGGCGCTCATTCTTGGGCCTCCCTCATTTGCCGGCCGGCATTTTCAAGCGCGGGAGAGATGCCGCGGCGGTTCGGGCGGGGAATGCGGCTGTCCGATGGATGGGCTTTGACCTTGCGGGAAAGTGAGCGCGATCGAGGTTCGTCGCCGTCGGGATCCTCGGATATTTCCTTTTCCTCGCCGGTATTGGCGGGGAGGAATGATGATGTGGTCCGTTTCATGGCCCGGTTGTTCATGGGTGTGCCGTTGAAATTCAGGATGATACTGTATCCGCTGCGGAGACGGATGCAAGATTTTCCTCATCAAGTCGGAAGAAGGACAGGGCGTTTTGCGTGGTGCGGCGGGCCAGCTCATCGACGGACATGCCCATGTCTTTGGCGAGGCAGTCGGCTACGCAGGCCACCCAGGCGGGGCGGTTGCGTTTGCGCCGATGGGGGGGCGGCGCCAGGTACGGCGAATCGGTTTCCAGCAGGATGCGTTCGACGGGAATCTGCCTGAGCACCTCGCGGACATTTTCGGCCTTGGGGAATATGGCGATGCCGTTGAAGGAAAACAGTGCGCCCAGCGCCAGGCCCTCGCGGGCATAGTCCACCGGTCCGGTATAGCTGTGGAAGACGAGGCGCGGCAGCGTCCCGCCGAGTTCGCGCAGAATGGCGAAGCAATCCTCGTAGGCGTCGCGGCAGTGGACGACCACGGGCAGATTGCGTTCGCAGGCCAGCTCCAGGTACGCCTCGAAGACGGCGCGCTGCGCCTGTTTCGGCGAGTGATTGTAGTAGTAGTCCAAGCCGATCTCGCCGACGGCGACGGTCGCGGGGAATGCCTCGAGCAGGTCTGCGGCCCAGGCGGTGTCGGATCCGATCTCCTCGGCATCGTGCGGATGCACGCCCACCGTGGAGAAAACTCCCGGCTCGACGGCGGCGATTCGGGCATAGCGTGCGGCGTCCGCAGGATCGGTTGCGGCCAGCACAAAACCGCCGACGCCGTGCGCGCGCGCCTCGGCAAAAACCGCCGTGGGATCATCCTCGTCGGTCAGGTGAAGGTGAGTGTCGAACAGCACAGTGCTCAATCCATCCGTTTGACGAAGTGCTTTTCTTTGAGCTTGTCGATGAACTGTTTCTTCAACGAGTCACGCTTGTCGGCTTCGAGCCGGATCCGGATTTGTTCGCGCAGCTCCTCGTCCAGGGGGTGGACCTCGCTGGAGAAGCGCTCGACCAATTCGAGAAGAAGAATCTGATCTTCGATGATGATTGGCTTGGTGCGCTCGCCCTCCTCGAGCGAAGCCACGGCATCGCGCAATTCCGGACGCAGCGGATAGAGGTCGGACTCCGTGTCGGAGTCGTTCGAGTTTTCGAGCAGGTAGGTGTCCTCGGAATAGCTTCCCCCCACGGCGTCGGCGAGATTTTCCATGGACTCGTGGCGGCCGCTCTTTTCCCGCAGTTTCTGCACGAGGCTGCTCTTGTAGACGGACTTCGCGGTTTCCTCCCGCTCCTCCGTGTCCATGTCGCCCACGTCGATCACCACTGTGCGAACCCGGCAGGTGGGCGGTTTGCGGAACTCGTCGGAGTTCTCTTTGTAGTAGGCTTTGACTTCGCCGGGCGAGGCATGCGCCCGGCCGACATTCTGCTGCATCATCAGGTCGACCGCCAAGCGCCGCTTGATCTGATCCCGAAGCGTATCCAGGCTCAGCGGGGTATCCTCCAGCATTTCGCGGAACTTCTCTCGGTCGCCGCCAGCCTCGCGGGTGATGATCGCGTCCAGGCGTTCCTGGATCATTTCCTGCGGCAGATTGAAGCCTCTCTCCCTGAATTCGGCGTAGACCAGCTCCTCCTGGATGAGTTTGTCGAGGATGTCCGAGGCGATCTCCGGCGCGCGCCTGCGGAACTGCCGCAATTGTTCTCTCGAGCGCATGGAGCGTGCGATGCCGACCAGCTCGCTCTGCACGTCGAACTGGGTGATCACCGTGTCGTTGACGATCGCCAGCACGCGGTCCGCATGAATCACGTCCTTCTGCTGGGCATGCAGCAGCGTGGAGCACAGCAGCAGTGCCGCTGCAATGGATAGGTGCCGTTTCATTCGTTAATGATCCTCATGTTGTCATGGTTTCGGACGCTTTCACGCAAACAACCATCAACATGACTCCTGGTTGGCAAGGTTGCAAGCCTGCTCTGCAAATCCGCAGGGCACTGGTTTTTCCAAAGTGTGCGATGAGATTGTGCGGGAACGGACAACTCGTGCGGGACGCGCTGGCGGAAGTCAGACCTGCAAAATTATCCGCAGTTGCCGTGGATGGGAGTCAGTGCGGCTGTGGGGCAGGCTTCGGCGCATTGTTCGGTGGTGTTTTGCAGGGCTTCGCTCCAGCAGTATCCCGGCGGGGGAGAGACGCGCACGTCGAAACCGCGCCCGAGCCAGGTGAGTCCCACGGGTTCGCCCTCGGTTTCGGTGATTTCGATGCAGCGTCCGCACTGAATGCACTTGCCGGGCTGGAAAAGAAGGCCCACCTCGGTGCGCACGATTTCCAGGGCATGGCGGGTGGCGGCGTTTTTCGGGCGCGGCATCGCCATCTCGTCCGCAGCTCGGCGCAGTCGGCAGGTATCCGCTTTGCGGCAGTCGCAGTGAAGACAGCGGCGGGCTTCTTCGGCGGCAACCTCCGCGCTGTCGGACGCTTCTGCGGTCTTCGCGGACACGGGCTGGTCCGCAGCGGATGCTCCGGCGAGGAGTTGCTGTTTTTCGTTGTCGTCGCGCAGTCGTCCGAGCGAGCAATTGAATGCCGGCGGGGGTGTCTCTCCCGTGCGGCTTCTCACGGTCTGATTCAGGGTGCTGATTGTTTCCCGCACCCGTGCGCAGAGAGCGGGGAGGCCGAGTTTTTGACCGAGACTATGCGTGTCAAGAAAAAGCGGAGGATCGGGTTGCGGCTGTCGTTCCGGATCGATGTTCATTTGCCGCGCTCCTTCCGCCGTCAGCAGAACCGCAGCGTAATCTGATGCGAAGTGTTGCAGCTGTGCGAAGTCCGCAACGGTAATGCCCGACTGGTTGTTGTCGGCGGCGCGGGTGGTGATCCGGGAGATGTCGTTCTGCAGAAGGTTGTCCGGAACTGTTCCATCAGAGGTGAGGGCGGTCCAATCCTCGTTTCGGACGGTGCCGAACAGGGTAACCCGGTATCCTCGCATGTGCAGAAAGGCAGTGGCCGCCAATCCGGCCGGGCCCGCGCCCAGCACCGCCACCGGTTGGGCATCGTCCGAAACTGGGGACAGGGCGGTGTCGGCCGCACCGCTTCGGGCAAGATGGGAGACGACGGCGCCGATGCCGACGGCGGAATCGCAGCTGTTGCGTCGACAGGCTTTTTCGCTGGAGCGCATGAAGCTTTGCCCGGCGATTTCCGGAAACGGCAGTGCCGCCATGAGAAGGCGGGCGGCCGCATTCGGGTTGTGTGCCTGCACGTGCCGGAGCAGGCGGGGGATGTCGAGCCGGGCGGGGGATGCGAGGGTGCAGGGGGCTTCGCAGTCGCCCGCATGCTCGCTGAACAGCATCTCCAGAGTGATGCGCCGATGCCGGAGAACCGGCGGCGAATCGGTGGTGACAACCATGCCGTCCCGTGCACGGGCGCTGCAGGCGGGCTGCAACGCGGAATGCCCCTCGACCTGCACCGCGCACAGATAGCAGGAACTCAATGGTTTGCGCTCGTCGCAGGAACAAAGTGTGGGCACCTGAAAACCCGCTTGTCGAATGGCCCGCAGAAGGAGCGAGCCGTCGGGCACGGAAACGCTTCGGCCATTGATGGTGAGTGTCGGCATGGGACTATGGGGGGCAAGTGCCGCCCGATTTTTTGGGGGGTTGAAGTTTGGTTTACTATATCACGTGCCGTTGCGAAGTGAATGGCCGTGCGGCATAGTACCGGCATGAGCAAACCATCCATCGAAATTCTGCGTGACCGGTGCGTGGGCTGCGGCCTGTGCGTCAAGGCCTGCCCGTTCGGTGCGATCTCGATGCGCGAGCGCCGGGCGGAGATCGACTATTCCGTGTGCACACTGTGCGGGGCTTGCGTGTCGAGCTGCCGAACGTACCAGGCCATTGCCGACCATCGCTCGGCGGAGGCGACCGCGCCGGCCGAACCTGCCAGCGATGTCTGGGTGTACTGCGAGCGCGATGGCGAGGAACTCCTGCCGGTGTCCCGCGAATTGCTGGGTGAGGCGCGCCGCTTGGCTTCCGAGCGCGGCACCGCTGTTGTCGCGATGCTGATCGGCCATGAACTGGCGAAGTCCGCGGAGGAGGCGGCGCGGTACGGGGCGGATGCGGTAAAGGTCGCGGATCACCCTGGGCTGGAGTTCTATCTCGACGAGCCGTATGCGCGCATTCTCGCCGGAGCGATTCGTCGCGGGACACCGGAGATTCTGCTCGGCGGCGCCACGGCTGTGGGACGAGCACTTCTGCCCCGCGTGGCCGTGATGGTGCATACCGGTCTGACGGCGGACTGCACCTCGCTGGACATTGACCCGGAAACGGGATTGCTGCGGCAAACACGCCCGGCATTCGGCGGCAACATACTGGCGACGATTCTCTGTCGACACAAGCGTCCGCAGATGGCAACGGTGCGGGCAGGCGTGCTTCCGTGTCCGCAGCCGGACCGGCGGAGGACGGCGGCACGGGTGGAATCACTTGAGGTTGCGGAGAGCGATCTGGCATCGGCGCTGGAGTGCCTCGGCTTTAAGCCGGCCGGCACCGGCGGGGCGGACCTTCACGAGGCCGAGATCATCGTCACGGCCGGCAGCGGCACGGGCGGCCCCGAAGGCGTGGCCCTCGTTCGGGAACTGGCCGAAGCGCTGGAGGGAGCGCTGGGCGCAAGCCGGGCCGTGGTCGATGCGGGATGGCTCCCCTACGAGCACCAAATCGGCCAGACGGGCACGACCGTTCAACCGCGCTTGTACATTGCCTGCGGGGTATCCGGTGCAATTCAGCACTTGGTCGGGATGCAGAACAGCGAAACCATCGTGGCCATCAACCGCGATCCCGACGCCCCCATCTTTGATTACGCCGATTACGCTGTGGTGAGCGATCTGCACGACATCATCCCCGCCTGGCTGAACGAACTGCGGCACGGGTAGCCCCTGCTGCACGGAGGAATCAATGTCGAAAACTCGAGGACAGATTGAGGCTGAGATAACCGAGGCTATGATCGGGTTTGAGCGTGAGTATATGGGGCGAGGACCCGAGGAGGCGCGCACATTCATTCTTGACGACATGGTGTTGGTGCGCCTCAAGGGAGTCCTGACTCCGGCGGAGAGCATTCTGGCGGCGTCAAGCTCCGACGAGCGGGGCCGAATGCTGGTCAAACAAGCGCGAATCGAACTTCTGGAACATGGGCGCGAATTGCTGGAAGCGATTGTCCGCGACATTCTCGGTCAGGGGGTCACCAGCCTGCACACCGATATTAGCACGCGGACCGGCGAACGCATCATCATCTTTACCCTGAATGCGCCGCCGGTCATGCGGGACGCAAACCGGCGCTAAGGAAGCCTGAAAAACTCAGGTGGTGTTGCCCATAAGCGCTAACTCAAGACACATATCGTGCTTGAGTTAGCGCTTATGGGTGGTGTTGCCTGAATCCGTCACGTCCACCAACGGTTCTTCGTCTTGGATTTGCGTGGTTGCGAAGACCTTTCGGCTCAGTGCGGTCACGAGCGTTGCCACTGCGATCATCCCGATGCTCAGATGCAGAGCGGTGTTGTACGAACCGGTTGCGTCGGCGATAAATCCGCCAATTCCGGGGCCGATCACGCCCGCCAAACCATAGCCCAGGAAGCAGATGGGGTACAGACGCGGGAAGGAGGCTAGGTCAAAGTGGCTCGACATCGCGGATGCGTAGACGACAAAGTTGGCGCCGAAGCCGAACCCCAGCAGACCCGCGCACACCATGATGCCCGCCACTTGGTCCATGACGAAAACGAGAAGAAGCATCATAATGCCGAAGGATCCTAGGGAAGCCGGAATGGCGGCGTAGCGAATTCTGTCGAACAGCCCCCCCCAGAGAATTCGTCCCAGTGCATTGCCGACCGCAAACACGGAAACGGCGACTGCCGCCAGTTCCTTGGAGTGCCCGGCACCTCTGACAATCGGCGTCAGGTTGCCGACGATCAGCAAGCCCGCAAAGGTGCCTGTGAAAATGCCGAACAGACAGATGAAAAACGCTGGGGAGAAGAGGTCTTTGGTGATGGACTTGGTGACAACCGTTTTCTTTGTGTGCGCAGGGACATCCAGAACAAGCGCGGACAGCATCAACAATCCCCCCGCCACCAGGCCGATCCACATGAAGAATGTCAAAACCCCCATGCCGCGGCTCAGAAAATACGAGGCGACCGACGACAGAACGACCGCCCCCCCGCCGAAACCGGCGACCGCCACGCCGGTGATCAGGCCTTTGTGCTTGGGAAACCATTGCATCCCGACCGTCAACGGACAGACATACCCGAAACCAATCCCGCAACCGCTGAGTACGCTGATTCCCAGAAGTAGGAGCAGATAGTTCCCGTTGGAGGCTGAAGCAACGAGATAACCCGCGGCAAAAAGCACAGCGCCGAGGAAGGCGGTACACCGCGGTCCCCGGACGGAAAGCATCCGTCCACCCGCGATCATGCTGGTGGTGAAGACTGCGATGCACAGCCCAAATATGGTGCTGCTTTGCCCCTTGCTTAATTCATGCGTTTCAATGAGTTTGGGCGTGAAAACGCTCCAGGCGTATATGCCGCCGAGAATGCTTTGGATGATGATTCCGGCAATCAGAATAAGCCAGCGGTTCTTTTTCATGATTTCTTGGCCTCCGTCGGGGATGGGTGGCAGGCTTGCTCGTTTTCGATTTCCTGAGCCATTCGTTCGACCTTCTCCGCCAGGCCGGCCTTGTAGGATTCGATTTTGTCCAGATCCTCGTCATTTCCGGTCGCAATGATCTGGGCCGCCAGGATGCCGGCGTTCCGGGCGCCGTTCACGGCGACTGTGGCCACGGGGATGCCGTTGGGCATTTGAGCGATGGAGAGCAGAGAGTCCCAGCCGTCGAGCGAATTGGAGGATTTTACGGGTACACCGATTACCGGGAGAGGCGTGAGGGAGGCCACCATGCCCGGCAGATGCGCCGCCCCGCCCGCGCCGGCGATGATGACTTTGATGCCCCGATCCCGTGCGCTTTGAGCGTACTCGAACATTCGCTTCGGCGTTCGGTGCGCGGACACCACCGTGATCTCATACTCGATCCCGAATTCGCCGAGAATGTCCGCGGCACTCTGCATGACGCCGAGATCGGATTTGCTGCCCATGATGATTGCTGCTTTCATTTTCGACATGATACCGCCTTAACCTCCTGTTTTATCGCATTTGCGATTTCCAACGCCTCCGTTATCCGGGGTCGGACAATCGTGATGTGGCCCATCTTTCTGAACGCCTGAACAAACTTTTTCCCATACAAATGCAGGTGGACTCCCGGAATTTCAAGGAATGGTTCTATGCCCTCATACACCGCCGGTCCGGAATTCCCCTTCTCGCCGATGATATTGACCATCACCGACGGGAGTATCATTTCGGTTGAGCCGAGAGAAAGGTTGAAGATGGCGCGCAGATGCTGTTCATACTGGGACGTGTTGTTCGTTTCGATCGTATGGTGTCCGCTGTTGTGCGGGCGTGGTGCGACTTCGTTAATCAGTACGTCACCCGTTCGAGTGACGAACAGTTCCACGGCCAGGAGGCCGACGAGATCGACCGTTTCGGCCAGGGATACGGCGATATCGGTCGCCCGCTTTTGTTCGGCGGGATCGATCCGCGCGGGAGAGCAGAGGTAGTCAAGCAGATTTCCATCCTTGTTGACCACCATCTCGACAGGGGGGTAGGTCTTGATTTCTCCCGAGCGATTCCGCGCGACGAGCACGCTGACCTCCGCTCGTATGTCCACTTTTTTCTCAATCACGCTGGGCTGTTCCAGGGCATGTTCAATATCGGCTTCGGAGTTGATCACGGCGACGCCCTTGCCGTCGTAGCCGGCAAGGCGACTTTTCTGCACGAACGGCAGAAGATCGGTCCTGTTTTTGAGCTGCTCCCGGTTTTCGACCAGAACGAAATCCGAGGTGGGAAGCCCGTGCCTGCTGTAGAACTGTTTCTGCAGCCCTTTGTCCTGCACCATTTCGATCAGTTCGGGGGTGGGATGCACCGTGACGCCGTTTTCCTGGAGTTGCTTGAGCGCGTCTTTGTTTACGTTTTCAATCTCAATGGTTACAGCGTCGAGATTCCTGCCGAAATTGCAAACATCGTCGAAGGCGGTTGCGTCTCCCACTTCGAAATTGCCGCAATAGGCGCGCGCCGGGGCATTCGGATCTTCGTCCATGATGTGGGGGATGATTCCCAGCTTCATGCATGGGGGGAGAAGCATCCGTCCCAGTTGCCCGCCTTTGATAATCCCCAAATGGATGTCTCGTCCAAAAAAGTGTTTCATGGCTTTGGTCCGCCAGTGGTTATTGGCTGAAAAATAACGCCGATTCCAATCACTTTATTGTTTTGGCGGCCGCCCGTCGCAGGCGGTCGTTGATGGCGGCGCCCAGTCCATGCTCGGGCAACGGTTCCGCCAGGATTGCGTCCAGCCCCAGCGTGTCCAGCCGGTGCAGCGCTGCGAAAAGGTTGGCCGCAGCCTCTCGAAGACTGCCGCGTGAAGACAGAACTTCGACAGCCGCGAACGGGCGCTCGTCGGCGGGGGGGGCGAAAGCAAGAAGACCGATGCGTTCGCCACTCGCCGTGCCGGGCGCCGTTGTCAGGAACAATGGCGTGCGCGGCGCGTAATGCGACGCGAGTTGTCCCGGCGCTGATGGCGATTTTTGGTTTCCGTCGGCTGCGGCTGCCCGTTCCAGGGCTCCGACTACGTGCTCGATTGCTTCGGCGGAAGCGCCGCCCGGTCGCAGCAAAACGGGATGCTCGCCAGCAAGGGAAACGATGGTCGACTCGACGCCCACCGTGCAGGGGCCGCCGTCAAGTATTGCGTCAACCTTTCCCGCGAGATGTTTCCGAACATGCTCTGCGGTCGTCGGGCTGAGAGCGCCGAACGGATTGGCGCTTGGGGCCGCCACCGGCACGCCGGCTTGACGTATCATCTCCAACGCCACCGGGTGGTTCGGCATCCGCACAGCCACTGTCGGCAACCCCGCCGTCACCAGGTCGGGGATGGAGCCGGCTTTTCGTATGACCAGTGTGAGCGGCCCCGGCCAGAATGCTTCCGCCAGACGTTGCGCGGTCTCGGAGAACGCTTTGGCGCAGGCTGCAGCCTGCTCAATATCCGCCGCGTGCACGATCAGCGGATCGAACGTGGGGCGGTTCTTGACCTCGAACACCTTGGCGACGGCAGAAGCGTCCAAGGCACTTGCGCCCAATCCATACACGGTCTCCGTCGGGAAGGCGACGATTCCGCCCGCGGCAATTTTGCGAGCTGCCTGTTGGATTTCCGCCTCGGCCTCCGCTGGTTCATGCCTTGTTGCAGAGATGTCATTCCGCATGGTTCGTTTTGCTCCGGGTGCCTGCGGCCGATGGCATCAGGACCCCGTAGTCGGCAACCGATGCGCCCGCGAGGAACGAATCAATGATTTTCCGCCCCAGGGAATCCAGTTCAGGCATCATGAATTCATCGAGCTGTTGGTGGAAGAACTCCTGAAGCTCCGCGGCGCCCGCGTCGAACGCATCCGGTCCCACTTCGGGCTGCTGTTCAACCTGCAGAAATCCCCGAGGAATTTTTTCTCCTTCGATTCGCATGCTGTTCAGCGCGTACCCCAGCAAGGAGCAGCGCGACGGAACAACCTGGTCCGACCGGAATCGGGCATGACCCCGGCGGGCGAGATAGTCGCGGGCCAGCCACTGCGGCATGAATCCGGTTTCCCAAGCGCCGATATGCTGATTGGGAATCAGCACATACAGAGTATTGGGAGCGGCCTGGAATTGGCGCAGCAGCAGGTTGGCCTGAGCTACTTTGGTGCCTGTTGCAAACGGCCAGTAGCTGCCGACCCCTTCGCTGGTCATGCCCTTTGTGTCGACAATGCTCGGATTGGCGTGGCCGCGCGGCGCGACAAGCCGCCAGAGCCAGGCCAGAGCGGGCGGCAGGATGTGCATCATCCCGATTATGCCGTAGGACGGCGCCGCTTCGGTGCACGGCGGCGTGCGCACACCAAAGGACCGGATGTCGATCGGGACCGGCACCCGAATGGCGTCGGGCACGTTTCTTCGCGGCACGATCACCCGCGGGTTGGGGCAGGGCTTGCCCGGCGCATCCTCGATGTGGTTCCAGATCAGAGCCGTTCCACCGACCACGGCATCCACGTTGAGAAACAGCTGCGAGTGTTGCGGATGGATGGTTCGGTGCTCCAAATCCGGGTCCGTGCCATACTCCTTGATATGGTCCACCCGTACGAACCAGCCTTCTTCGGCATCGGTTATGGTCAGCTCGCCTTCATGAATCTGAATTTCCGGATGGCACAATGCCATGTCGTCGCATACGGGCCGCAATTCGCAGGTGCGCGGCAGCTCCAGAAATCGTTTTTCACCTGTGACGGTGTTTGCGCCCAGCAGGAGCCGACCGTCCGGTTGACGGTGCGGTTGCTGCAGGGTTTCGCTTTTGCCGCCGCCGCTGGCACCCTCGTGCATGAGATTCATAATGTTGTCGTACGGAGTCGTCACTTGGACGGCGGAGCAGTGCGCAGTCACCCACCCCTCCTGTTCGCCAAGCTCGATCAGGGCGCCGTAGACGCCTTTCTTTGCGCTTGGACCGGGATAGAGATTGTACGAGAATATCTCGTGCCTCGAATTTCGATAGTGAACGACGACTTGTTTGCCGTCGAAATGCGTATGTCTGAACGGCGGCGCCACGTAGATGACCGTGGCCGGCTTGAATGGGCGCTGCAGCTCTTTGACGTTCACGACCCCTTGGAGCAATCCCAGGCCGAAGGCGAAGAAACCCGCATTGGCCGGGCAGATCGCCAGGGCGTCCGCTCCCAGTCCCGGCTGCCCCATCTCGAAGGCGAACGCCGCCAGGTCCTGATCCTGCAGCCATTCGAAAGTGCTTGCCCGCAATTCCGCGAAATCGTATCCGAATCGGTCCGCAAAGCGCGCTTTGTCGGACGGTTTGGTATCCGCGACCAACATGCACTCGGGATCGCGTCGGCGCATGTACGGGTCCAGATAATTGCCGCTGATGCCGTTCTGCACCCGGACAACTTCGACTTCATCGATTACTCGTCCGTCGGGCAGTCCATAGGATACCATCGTCCGGGGCGCCCCCTCCGTCCCGCACGCGATGGCCTCCAATTCCTCAATGGAATTCGCGAACGTGACGGAGCGCGCCGAGGCGAGCAGGTTTTGCACGTCCTCCGGCAGTTCGATCGCATTGAACGACTGGTCCATCGGTGCTGTCGGTGATTTTTTCTGTTTCGCCATTTGATTCTGCTCCTCTTGGTTCAACTTCCGCAAACACATCGAACCCCATTCCGGACACAAAAAAGGCCAACGCGTCCGGTACCGGACAAGCATTGGCCTTTATCATGAATGGCCTTCTCCGCAGAGACTGCCTTCAAGCATCAAGCTGTGTTGTTTTTCAGGCAAATGTGCGGGACCGAAACCAAGGCAGTCATGCCTTGCAGGTCGATCCGCGGTTGAGCAGGCAGCTCTTTCACCGCTGCCGTCTCTTAACCTGCCTTCATCGTTCTGATGACATCAGGAACGTACTATAGTGTTCGGTTTCGCACCATGCAAATTCAAAATATTAACTCGAGGGTAATTCCTTTCTGAGGAAGGGGGGCGTGATCACGCCCCCGCCATGAGAGGGCGAGACTCCGTCGAGCCGGGATTGCCGACACTGGAACCTCGGGTGTCCCGTCGAAGGGGACCCGCCCCCCCACGGACCGTCGAGGCGCCGGCCCCTACCAAGTAGAGGGCGCGGCCTCCGCGCCCCGGGTCGGCTTCCCGATGACGATGCGTTTCCCGGCGCAGGCGGCCTGTCATGCCGTTCGCCCACCTGCGGGGCTCGACAGAATCTTGCCCATTGCGTCCTTTGCGGATTTTCCATTCACATGAGCCATAATTGCACATCCAACATGACGATCGGCTAAAGGATGTGCGGGAGGATGATTTTCAGGCCGAGGCCGATGAGGAACAGGCCGGCCAGCAGTTCGACGCGGTCTTCAAAAATGTGTCCGAAGACGTCCCCGATGTAGGTTCCGGCGAAGGAGAAAACAAAGGTGATGATGCCGATGAGGGCGGCGGCTTGATACAGGGAGGTGTCCAGCGCCGCAAGCGAGACACCCACGGCGAAGGCGTCCAGGCTGGTGGCGATGGCCAGCGCGAACAGGATCCAGATGTTCAGCGGATCGCGTTCCTCCGCCTCCTGCTCGGTCCAGTGAACTTCGTAGATGATCTTGGCGCCGATTGCGATCAGCAGTCCGCCGGCGAGATAGACGCTCATGACGTCCATGAGCTTGGTCAGATGATGCCCCGCATGCCAGCCGAGTACGGGCATGATTGCCTGAAAGACACCAAAGAAGGAGGCGATCAGCAGGGCGTGGCGCAGGTGCATTTTCTGGATTGCGATGCCGCTGCTGACCGAAACCGCAAAGGCGTCCATGGCCAGCGCGCAGGCGATGCCGATTACGACCCAAGTTGTCATGGAGCGGGGTTCCGTTGTTCGATGCTGTCGCCGCTTGCCGGGCGTTCCGGGGGTGGCGGAGGCGGCGAGGCGGCGGGTGAAGTGAAGTCGGGGGATTGGGACAGGGACAGGGTGGCGCGGGCGATCTGGACTGAATTGTGGACGGTCCAGAAGCCGGCGAAACCGGTGTCGACGGGGGTTTCCAGGGGAACGTCGAGAACGGTACGCCCCTCGTAGCGGATGACGATTCGGTCTTTTTCGACATCCGCCTGAATCCAGAGCCAGCGGTGGTGGAGTGTGGTTCCCAGGCTGCGCGGCAGGCCGATGGAGCGGGTTTGCGCGAGGGTTTCATTGCCGCGTTGGAGGGAAATTCCGGTTCGCCCGACTCTGCCGGTGCGCAGGACAATGCCGTCCTCCAGATCGTGTCCGTTGCCGCCGACAATCAGGTTGAGGTCCTCGCCTTTTTCGCCGTATCCCCGGCGGTTCTCTTCATCGTTGGCGGTGGGCGCGCAGAGGAAGGAGATGGAGTAGGGTGGTTCGAGGCGGTGTCGATACCAGAGTGCGGCGGGTTCTTCGGTCGAGGGGACGCCGAGCCATTCCCATTGCCGGTCGCAGGCCCAGCGGGGGATGCGGCGCCATTGCGCGCCGGTGCTGTACCAGTCGATCAATTGTCCCTGGAAGCTGTAGTCGCGCCACAAGGCGGAGGTGAGGCGCAGAGACTGGCGGGGTTGTTCATTTTCGGGCAGAAGGATGAGCGGTCGGCCAGGGCCGGCGGGAATGCGCCCGAGGGTTGCCCCGTCCATGGTGACCAGGGTGTCTTCGCCGTGGCAGGGCAGGCTGCTGCGCACGGCATTGCGCTGGTATGCATCCGGACGGAGATGCCACAGGGGGGAATAGATGGTGCGCGGCTCGACACCCTCGGTCTGGCGCGGATGAGACCAGCTGCTGCCTTCTTCCCCCCACGTTCGGTCGGTGTCGGGGATCAGGGCGGCACGCTCGACCAGGCTGACGTCGTCGTAGTGGACCGACCCTCCCGTCTGGACCAGGCGGATGTGCGATCCGTTGCTTTCCTCGTTCTGCTTGGCGGGGGCGCGCAGCAGCCGCCGGCCGTCGAACCATCCGGTCCAGTCGTTTTTCTCCCGCATCAGGCTGAGGCGTCGCCAGCCAGGCGGCGTCCGATGCACGGCGGTTTCGTCCAGGATTCGGATGGACCTGCCCGTTCCCTGGACGAGTTGGAGCTTTTCCTCCGGGGCGTCGTAGATCAGCGAGAGCTCTTGTCCGGTCGATGTTTTTATGCCAATTCCACCCGCGCCGTCTTCGGCCAGCACGCTTGCGCTCAGGCGGCTCTCCCCGGCTTGGGCAAGCGGAACTTCCGCCACCCCCTGCCCGCTCCCGTGCAGGGTGAACGGAATGTGGGCAGGTGCGTCCGATTTTTTGGCCTGTGCCGCCTCTTTCGGGCCGCCGGCGAGCAGGAAGGTTCCGTCGAGCACTCGCCAGTTGTCGGGCGTGCCGCGTTCGCGCATGAAGTCATCCGCAAAAATCCGTCCCCGGCTGGGGCGGCCGATGGTGGAAAGCGAATGGAACAGGGGGTCGAATCGTCCATCCAAGGCCTTTCGGAGCATTTCCTTCGCGACCGGATCCAAACGCGTGCCGCGCCACATGGAGGTGAATCCCAGCGGCACGCTCAGGTAGACGAATTGGCCCTTGTCGTGGGCGCGGGTGACCCCGACCGGGCCGATTTCGCGTTCGTCCATGACGATACGTCCGTGGGATGTGCCCTCGTTGTCCGGTACGGGACCGAGGAAGCGGAGCAGGATTTCGTCGTACAACTCTGTCTGTTCGGGCATGTTCGCGAACCACGGCGAGCCGTCGGCATGGAGTACGACCGTGTTTTGCTTGGCCCAGTGGCGGGGGAGACCTTTCCGTTTGTTCACGGCAAAGGGTGCCAGCTTTTGTGCCTGCTCATGCCAAGGCGAGCGTTTTCGGATGTCTGGGACGATTTCCGCGACGGCGGCGCCGCCGTTGCGGACATACTCCTCCATGGCACTCCAGACTCCGGATTGGTGCCACTGCACCCCGGAAATCCATACCAGGTCATAGCGGTCCAGAGCTTCCGAGTCGGCAAGTTCGTCCATGCGCAGCCGTTCATAGGGGATGCCCATCTCGAAAAGGATTGCCTCGGGGCCATTCTGATAGGTGCCGCCCACAGCGGCCAGAAAGGGGGTTTTGCGTTCGCGTTCCGGCGGGGCCCACAAGGGGGCGGTGTCCGGACGGGAACGGTTGTTTTCCGTTTTTCCCTCTGTTGTTTGCGGGGGTAGCCCGTCGGTCTTCCGTCCGACGAGAATCCGGTCGATGCGGACGTTGGGTTCGCGCGGGAGCAGCCGCAGGGTGTGGCGACCGGCTTCGAGGGACAGCTCGGGGCCGCGAATCCAATGCCATTTCAGGTAGGTGCCGTCGTTGCCCGCCAGGACCGGATCCTTGTCGTTCACCTGGATGGCCACGGAGTTGGAGCAGCCGTCAGGCCACCAGGCCCGCACCCAGATTCGGTAGGTGTCCGCGCGCGGAATGAAGAGGTCGTAGGCAGCCCCCGGGTCGGCGGCCAGGCGGTGTTTGGGCACCTCATCCAGAGTGACGCCTCGTCTCCCCTCGGCCCCTTCCATTTCGCGTGCCCGGAACAAGTCGCCCATGTCGGCGGCATCCTCGGCTTCCACCTGGAACGCCGCCGCGCGCAGGTTGGCCGGTTCGTTGCTCGAGCCGTCCGCGCCGTTTGCCAACCCCAGCGTTCGTCCGGCAAGCAGCGCTGCGGCCGCAGTAGCGCCCAGCAGAGCGGTTTGGACCGATAGGCGCGGCAATCCCGTCCGCTGCATCCACCCGCGACGTTCTCCTTCCCCTCCCAACGCCAGACCGAGCATCGCGCCGAGCAGAACCTCCGCGCCCTGAGCGACCGGCATGGCGACCGCCAGGGCCAAAAGGGTGCCTACTGCACTCCAGCCCGCCGCCGAAGAGCCAGGGGCGCCGTCGCTTCGGAGCGACCGGCGCAATCCGCTCCAGGCGGCGGCCGCCAGTCCCGCCGCGATGCACAGGACGGCAGGCAGCCCGTACTGAACGGCCAGCACCAGATAGCCGATTTGGCTGTCCGGTTCGACTTGGTTTTCCGCAGTCATTGGCAAATTCGTGCGGTACTGCGGATCGCCGACGACATCCTGGTAGCTGGCGGGTCCGTGCCCGAAAACGGGGCGCGTGGCTGCGGCGCGCAGTGCGGCGCGGCTCTCGACCGTCCATCGCCGGGGCAGGCCGTGCGCATCCCGCAGAGCAACGCTGGAGCGCAGCTGCTCCCGGCGGTGTTGCGAGACTGGATCGGGACTGGCGAGGAGCGCGCCGGTGAAAAGCGCACCGAGGGCGAGGGCTGCGGCAAGCGCTGGGAGTGTTCCTCGCCAAGCGGACCAGCCAATGACCGTGATGGCCAGTATCACCAGGGCGGGAAGGTAGGTGATTGTGGTCAGCCCAAGGAGAACGCACAGGGCGGTTGCCCCTATCCGGCGGACCGGTCCCTGCTTGTCCGCACCAAGTCCGTTCAGTGCCGCCGGCGCCAGCAAAGCCAGACAGACACCGTACAGCGCGCGACTGTCGAACCCGGCGCCGGCGGCAAGGGCAGGCACTCCCGAAAGCTGCTGCCCCAAAACGTACACGCCCGAAGCAACCCAGCCCAGGGCAATGACCGGCATCAGCGCGCGCCGCTGCAGGTGCGCCAAATTGCGCACGGCCGACGCGGCGACGACCAGCCCCAAGGCGGGTTGAACCGCGTCCTTGATTCCTGCAAAGGACGACTCGCTCGCGACGCCCAGCAAGGCCCAGGCACAGCCGAGGAACAGCAATATCGACGTGCCGCGGGCGGCTTCATTGGCCTTGTCAACGCCCAGCAGCCAGGCAATGCCGGCCGCGAGCAACGCCAGCAGCTCGGCCGCGGGCGCGGGAGACACGCGCAGAAATCCCAAAGCAACGGCTGCGCACGCCGCCAACCCAAGCAGGAACGCCCCCTGCCGAGACAAAGCAGCGAAACGAAAAATTGTGGAGCGGTTCAATGTCATACTTTGGGAACGATTCGCAGTTGCTTGCAATTGGCGGTTTGCTGAGGGAAGATTTAGATCAGAGCTCTTGATCTCTTAGTACAGCTTGACATCGAACGGCGTTGCCGTTGCGGAAAATGGAGGTGGTACAGTTGCGGTAGCTCAGCGTGGTTCTCGGGCCAACAGCCCGGTCCCATTGTTAGCCCAGGGTCCGCGCCCCTAGGGTAAAAGCAAGCAAGACCCCGTCCGGAAAGTTTTTTTGCCCCCGCCGACCTTGTGTCGGTGGAGCAAGAGATTAATATACAGTGTGTTGCGCAGGCCCCCCCTTCCCCCTCCCCGGCCGCCGGGGAGGGGGAAGGGGGGGCTTGTCGTGTCTGACAAGCAGAGAATCTGCGCTCCACCGACGCAAGGTCGGCGGGGGCGTTTGAACTCAACAGTCAAATTTACACCTTTCTGGACAGGGTCAAGCAAAAAGTTGCGGGCTGAAGGTCAGCTCCAAAATCCTTTGCCGCAACGATATCCATTGGGGCGGTCCTTCAGCCCGCAATTGCGGGTGTAACCTCTACCCCGGACTGCGAGCCCTACGCGCTTGTCAGCGCTCGCGGACCCCGCTGGCGCGCGGTCGTTCGCAAGCTCACTCCGGGTACATGAAAAAGGCCGGGCTTTCAGCCCGAAAGCAATTCGGTACCACCTACTCTTCCACGAGATCAAGAGTTCTGAGGGTTGTTCTGAGCAAGGTGCTATAGTAGCGTGTTAAAACCGATGGTCAACCTGCATGGAACCAAGCCAATGACAAGCCCCAAGGAAATTCAGCGGGACCGTTCGTGGGTGCGGACGGGAATTCGCAGTGCGGTCAGCATTGGTTTGGCTGTGTTTCTGGTGCACATGACCTTGCGGACCTCGCAGACCGATCTGCGCACCGCTATCGCCGATGTCCGGATCGGATTTCTGCTGCTGGGCGTTGTTCTGTACGCGGGGGTGCTGGTTCTGAACATGCTGCGCTGGCGCATGCTGCTGCGGGTGCAGGGCATTCGTGTTGGCTTTGCCGAGGTGGCCCGCCTGGTCATGGTGGGCACGTTTTTCAATCTGACCATCCCGGGGGGAACGGGCGGCGATGTGGTTCGGATGGCCGCCATTTCCCGAGCCGCAGGGGAGGGGCGCCGCACCGAAGCGGTCTTTTCCGTGCTGGTCGACCGCTTGCTGGGATTCCTGGGGCTTTGCCTGATTGCGGGGTTCGCAGTGATTTTGTGTCTGGACGTGCTGATGAATCTTGAACCCCAGCATGCAGTCGTGCGCCTCGGCGCGTATCTGGTCGGCATTCTGGCGCTCGCCGGTGGGGCAGGCGTGCTGGCGGCGGAGTTCCATCAGGCTTTGTTGCGTGCCCCTGTCATTCGTCACCTGGTGCAGTGGGGGAATCGGACCCTGTCTGCCCGGATCACGGAAACACTGGCGCGCATTACCTTGGCCTTGGACGCGTATCGCCGTCGCCGAGGCGCCATTGCCCGTGCCGTGGGACTTTCCCTGGCTATGCACACGCTTCTGGCGCTGACTCTTTACATGGTCGGTCAGTCGGCCGGCGAGACGGCGGTGGCTGTTCGGGAGTACTTCATGACGATGCAGTTGGGCAATGCGGTCGGTTCCGTTCCCATCACCCCGGCAGGCATTGGTGCCCGCGACATGGTTATCTCAACCTTTCTGCAAGCGTTCGGCGCCGCGTCCAGGCAGGCGGCGGCGACATCAGTGCTGTTTACCGCAGTGCTGGTTCTCGGCGGCTTGGCGGGCGGCATCGTGTTTGCGCTCGTGCCG
>CAZSBQ010000035.1:0-23714 GCA_964604795.1 uncultured Victivallales bacterium
CCCCCGGCATCGAATCGCCCACCATCGCACCGCTCAGCGAACCCGACTGGGTGGCCGTCAAAGCCATGGCCCCGAAACGGGACGTCAACGCCATCATGGACAAACTGGCCGACCTCGGCGCGCGAGGCATCATCATCACCGACATCCGCACCTGCCGCATGTAGCAAGACACCCGGGACACCGCCCTCATGAAAAACGTCGTCTTTGCCATTTTGGTCGTTCTCGTTCTGGCCGCGATGCTCGTCGGCGGCGTCGTGGTTTGGTGGCAGCGGGAAACGGCAGCCCTCCGCAGCCAGGCGGAAACCGAGGTCGCCGAACGCATCAGCGAACTCCGCAGCGAAGCCTCCGAACGCAAGCGGGCCTTCGCCCGCCGAAAAGACTGGCCCTGGCCGCCGCCAACCCCGGAATTGCCCCCCGACCAAACCATCAAACAGGCAAAAACGAAAATCCAAGAGCGGGTCGACAAGCAATTTCCCCCCGACACCATCGAAAAAATCATCGCCGAAGCCGAGGAAAAATACGGCCTGTACGAAAAGGGCGACCACGTCACCCTCCGTCTGCGCGGCGGGCTCGGTGCTCAATCCCGCATCTCCGGAACGCTCTACAACATCTCCGACGAACGAGTCCAAGTCGACCGCCGGTGGTTCAACAAAAAGGACATCCCCCCCACAGAACGAATCCACTTCGATCCCGCGCATTCCCGACGAACAATCAGGGAATACACCGAAACCCGGATGAAAAAGTTTCAACGGGAACGACAAGCCTATCGCCGTGATGTCATCCGCGACATCATGACCGAACACGGCTACACGAAGTTTCCGAAACCGGGCGAAACCAACGACGAGCCATCGCCCACCGACGAATGGGTTCCCATGCAGGAGATGCTGAACACACTTTGGCAACGCTGGCTGGATGCCAAACACGAGGAACTGCAGCGGCAAATCTTTACCGACCACGGCTTTGTCCGCTTCCGGGGCGAATGGGTGCGCCCAAACCCCTGGTATCGCCTGCAGTCCGCCTTGGCCGGCGAGGCGGACTGAGCACGCCTGACCCCACAGCTGCACCGCCCGCTCCCAGCAGCTGCGGGCTGAACTCGCAAGTTGTCCGGTCCGACTGTTTGCGCAAACTCCCCGCCTCGACCCCCTCCCGCCTGATTTGGCCCTGTTTCCGGCCAAACAATCCAAGCAGTTTGGCCGGCGCACCGTCAAAACAGGCGAGGACACCACAGGCGAAGTGGCAAGGGCGCGCTTCCGCAAGTCCATCGAAGAAAAAGCCCCCGACCGCCGACGGTCGAGGG
Organism: uncultured Victivallales bacterium; assembly: GCA_964604795.1. Taxonomy (GTDB): domain Bacteria; phylum Verrucomicrobiota; class Lentisphaeria; order Oligosphaerales; family CAZSBQ01; genus CAZSBQ01. The sequence goes on from CAZSBQ010000035.1 coordinate 1,298, forward strand.
CTTGTAGGAACATGCAAAACAACCGTCCGGGCTCTTTTGCCGAGGAGATGAGTTAGAGGCTCAGGCCGTATTCTTCGGGGATGAACTTGCTGACGTCAAGCATCGGCAGGGTCTCCGCGATGAATTCGTCCTCGTCCTCCGGCAGGGTGTCGAGTGTGGACTCGATCACGTCCATGAAGACCCGGTCGCGCTCGGGAATGCACACAGCCTCATCGGCCAGCCCCGTGCGCAACACCTCGATGGCCCTGGCCGCAACCCGCCGCCCCGCTTCGTAGTGCGTCTCGCTGCCCACGATCTCCTCGGCGAACTTGATGCAGTTCGTCGGCGTCAGCACGAAAGCCTGCGGATCGAGATACGCATCGGAATCCACCATCCACCGCTGCAGGGTGCGCGCGGATTCGGCACCTTCGCCCAGCGCCCGGTTGATCAGCCGGCAATCGTATTCCAGGGTTTCGAGGAAGCAGGTGGGGGCCATGCCGCCGAGCAGCTTGAGATTCTGCACCGACTCATTGCTCCACAGGTCGCAGCTGGCCGCGGCGATATTGCCGAGCGGGCTCAAGTGCGCGCACGTGGCGCCTTTGCCCTCCATGGCCATGGGGTACCCGGTGATGGCCTTTAAGATCGGATTCTCGTAGCCGCAATCCTTGCCCGGCCCCAGCGCTCCGCACTCGTAGGCCACCAGCGAGCGCACCGCCGTGATCGGACGAACCACGGCCGCGAACACATGCGGAATCAGCCGCTGCTCGGCCAGCACCATGGCGGTGTTGCCGAAGCCGCAGGCCGTGTCGCCCGCCGCAACCACGCCCCGGCGATTGGCGATCTCGACGATGTGGTCCCAGAGGAACTTCATGTCGCGCGTGCCCATCACGCACAGGGCGAAAAGAACGGCGCGGATGTCGGCCATGGTCAGGGCCTCGTCGTGCACTTCCTTGCCGCCCACCGACTCGATGCTGAGCTGATCGGCACCGGCCTCCGCGCAGCGGTCGAACGTCTCCAGCATGGCGTCGAAATACGGTCCCGAGCGCATGACCGGCGGCCGCTCCATTTCGCGGTTGTCGTTGGGGGTCACCCGCAGCGCCGCCCGCAAACCGTGCGTGTCGCGCGCCTTGCCGATCTCGTCGACGAGAACCTCGGTGATCTCGACGCCCCAATCGGGGTTGGCCGTCATTGGTGGAACCGTTTCGAATTCGAGCTGAACGCCGGGCGCGTGCAGTTCCGCGGCGCGGGCCAGCGCGCCCGAGGAAATTTCCCGGTAGTGATGAACAACCTGCGGCCACGTGGATTCGTCCACGTTCATCGACGGCAGGGTGAAGTTCAGCTCCGGATACACGCTGCCTCCGCCGAGAACCATCCCGGATTTCAGAGTCAGCGGATTCGGGCACGACCCGAAAACCAGGTCCTGCGCGGTGGGGATCGCCAATTTGTCGTACGTGATCTTCATGATGTCGTCTCTCCGTTCATTGGTTGCGTGCGTGCCAACCGGGGCATGACCGTCATGTCCCGGCGCATGCAAGTACTATTGTACGCATTTTGGCGGTTACTTGGGTTATATTCCTGCGTTTTGGTACTATAGTACTGAAAGATGAGTAAATGAGTCGGTTTTTGCCATGCAAGGTTGAACATGCTGCCGCTGTTGCCCCATACACTGTTCGCGATGCTTGCTGCGGACTACCGAACCCGCTACGGGGTTGACCTGTTCGCCGTCGATTCGGATGGACGGATTGTGCCGGCGGACCGGGAGTGGCCGGAAGATGATGATGTGCAGGCAATACAGGCGCGTCAGTTTGTGATTGCGGAGTCCTGGCGCTGGGGGGAATGCAGCGCATCGCTGTGCGGGCGGCATCTGCTGGTGTGGGGGATTGCACTGACGCTTAACAACGAGGTGACCGGCGGCTTGGTCGCCGCAGCCGACGAAAGCCGGGGAATCCGTTCAACCCCGGATGCGAACTCCGCAGCCATCGATGTCCGCGAGGCCGGTTCGAAGCTGCGCGAACTGGCCGAGAAACACAACCTGACCAATGCCGCAGCGTTGGCCGCCCGACGCGCCATGTACGAGACCGAGCAGCACAGGGCGTACGTCCTGCACCGCGACATCGGCCGGCACGCCGCCGCCATCCGCAGCCTGTACAGCCGCGAGGAACCGGAGTTGTTCGCCGCCATCCGCGCCGGCGACCGGGGCGAGGCGCGCAGCATCGTCAACCGCGTGCTCGTGGCCATCTATCACCATGGCGGCGCCAATCTGGGTCTGCTCAAAGGCTTCCTGCTGGAACTGGTCGCCAGCATGTCCCGAGCCGCGGTCGAGACCGGCGCGGATCCGAGCAAACTCTTCGACGGCAGCTTCGTGTCGCTTTCGGCACTGACGATGATCGACTCACCGGAAGCCATGACTCAATGGGTCCGGCACACGCTCGAGCACATCATGGACGCAGTGCCCGCAGCCGGCGCCACCATCGGCCGAGACCGGATACTGAAGGCCCTGCGCCACATGGAACGCAACAGCCACCGCGCCGTGACGCTCGCCGCAGCCGCTCACGCCGCCGGGCTTTCGCCGTCGCGATTCTGCGCGGTGCTCAAGCAGGAAACCGGCACGACCTTTTCCCGCCTGCTCAACCGAATGCGCATTGATCACGCCGCCGTGCTGCTGCGAACCACCGACTTCAGCGCCGGCGAAATCGCTCTGCGCTGCGGATTCTCCGACCAATCCTACTTCACCCGCATATTCCGAACTCACAGAGGCTGCACACCGCGCCAGTTCCGGCAATCGCTGACCTCCTGAATGTACCGCACCTGGCGGTGAACCGTCCCCGAATTCCTCTGGCGGCTCGATTTTTCCGTGCTACTGTTCCGCATTGCTATGTCCACAGAATTTGGTTGGATTGCTTACGTACTGCGACCATCCTGGGTGCGGAGAACTTCACAACAGGCAGGGATGCCCGTTGATACTAAAGCCATTGCGAACTCAACTGACCGGATCCAACCAAATTCTGTGGACATAGCCGCATTGTTTCCACGCCGGGCAGCACTGTTATTACTGCCCGGAGCCGGTACCCATTCACACTCACAAGGAGTTCTTCAATGAGCGATTTGGCTGCGATCACGGAATTGTCGCACGAATTCGGCGCCGATCAGTTTGTGCTGGGCGGCGGCGGCAACGCCTCGTGCAAGGACAAGCGCACACTGTGGATCAAACCCTCGGGGACGACCCTGGCAGGAATGTCCCCGGATGATTTCGTGCCCCTGGACCGCAAGAAACTCCGCAAGGTGACCCGCATGAGGCCGCCGGCGGACGCCGAGGAGCGGGAAGCCAAGGTCAAGGACCTGATGATGAAGGCGGTGCGCCCGGAATCGGCGGGCAAACGACCGTCGGTGGAGTCCCCTCTGCACAACACCTTCAAGAGCATCTACGTGGTTCACACCCACCCCGCCCTGGTCAACGGCCTGACCTGCGCCGAGAACGGCAGGCAAACCTGCGGGAGGCTGTTCCCGAACGCGCTGTGGATTCCGTACGAGGACCCCGGCTACAAACTGTCCGTCCAGGTCCGCGACGCCATCGAACAGCATCGTCGGGAGCAGGGAGCGGGACCGGCCATGCTCCTCGTCGCCAACCATGGCGTGTTCGTCGGCGGCAACGTTCCCGAGGATGTGCGCACGACGTACGAAACACTGATGGACACGCTGCAGGATGAATACGCCGCGCGGGACGTCTCGACCGAACTGCCGGTTCGGGATATGCCGCCGATCGAGGAAACGATGGAAATGCGAAACCGGCTGCGGCGCATTCTGGGTGAGGACGAGGCCGCGTTCGTGGTCGCCTCCGGACGATTCGAGCCGGCCGAAGGCCCGCTCACGCCCGACCACATGGTCTACAGCCGCGCCTTCCCGTTCGTGGGCGAGCCGACAGCCGAAACGGTCGAGGAGTTTCGCCGTCGACACGGATATGCCCCCAAAGTCCTGGTCACGCCGAATGCCGCCTACGGAGTCGGCGGCAGCGAAAAAAATGCCCGCCTGGCCTTGGAGCTGGCCAAAGACGCCGCCCTGGTCCGGCAACTGGCCTCGGCATTCGGCGGCGTGCGCCACATGACCGACGACGCCCGGCGCTTCATCGAGAACTGGGAGGTCGAATCCTACCGCAAAAGCGTCGCGGAAACCGACCTAACCGGTAATCGGTGATCGGTGATCGGTAATCGGTGATCGGTGATCGGTAATCGGTGATCGGTAATCGGTAATCGGTGACCCGGAGTATCCGCTACAGGCACGTAGACCCCTGATTACTGATTACTGATTACTGATCACCGATCACTGACAACAACCCCCTCTCACAGGAGAAACAAAAATGCCCGCAGCCACCATCAAAGCTACCTATGAATCCGCACGCGCCCGCTTCGCCGACCTCGGGGTCGACACCGAAGCCGCACTCAACGAACTCGCGAAGTTCGCAATCTCGATGCATTGCTGGCAGGGCGATGACGTCACCGGCTTCGAATCCCCCGACGCGGAGCTGAGCGGCGGACTGGCGGCCACCGGCAACTATCCAGGCAAGGCGCGCACCCCCGAGGAGCTGCGCGCCGATATCGACCAGGCGTTGCGGCTGATCCCCGGCACCCACCGCGTCAACCTCCACGCCATCTACCCGGATGCCGGCGGTGCCGCCGCCGCCGCGGACCGAAACGAGCTGGCCCCCGAACACTTTCAGACTTGGGTGGACTGGGCGAAGCAGCGCGGGCTCGGACTGGACTTCAACGGCACGTTCTTCTCGCACCCGCAGGCGGCCGACGGCTGGACGCTGGCCCACCCGAACGCCGAAATTCGCCGGTTCTGGATCGAGCACGCGCGCGCCTGCCGCCGTATCGGCGAGTTCATGGGCCGCGAGCTGGGCTCCCCCGCAGTCGTCAACATCTGGATTCCCGACGGCTACAAGGACACGCCGGTGGACCGGCACGGACCGCGCGAACGCCTGCGCGAAAGCTTGGACGCCATATTCGCCGAGAAGGTGGACCGAACCTGGGTGCGCGATGCGGTGGAAAGCAAACTCTTCGGCATCGGCTCGGAAAGTTACGTGGCCGGCTCGCACGAGTTCTACCTGGGGTACGCCGTCGCCAGGCAGATACTGCTGTGCCTGGACTCGGGGCACTTCCACCCCACCGAATCGGTGGCCGACAAGCTTTCCGCCGTGCTTCTGTGGGTGCCGGAGGTTCTTCTCCACGTCAGCCGCGGCGTGCGCTGGGACAGCGATCACGTGGTCACCCTGCGCGACGAGCTGAACGCCATCGCCCGTGAAGTCGTGCGCGGCGGAGTTCGCGAGCGCGTGCACATCGGCCTGGACTACTTCGACGCGAGCATCAACCGCGTGGCCGCGTGGGTGATCGGCATGCGCAACACTCAGAAGGCCATGCTGGCCGCGCTGCTCGAACCGCCCACTCTGCGCGAGGCGGAAGTCAACGGCGACTTCACCACCCGCCTGGCCCTGCAGGAGGAATGCAAAACCCTCCCTGCCGGAGCGGTTTGGGACATGTTCTGCGAACGCCGCAGCGTGCCGGTCGGCCCCGCCTGGCTCGACGAAGTCTACAAGTACGAGCGCGAAGTGCTCGCCAAGCGCTGAAAAACGAAAACCGTGCCGCAACCGTAGCATGCCGTCCAATAGTTAATCCGATTCGCCCTTCAGTCGGACGGGATCAATCCGTCCTCCCTCAGAAAGGAATTGCTCCGACAGGCATGCGAGCGCCCTTGCCTGAGCGGCGATTGAGGGTATACTATGCACGCCTCGAGCGCCGCTGTGACTAGGGAGAACCGAAGCGAGGAAGAAGAATGGCGACCCCAAGGGGACTCGAACCCCTGTTGCCGGGATGAAAACCCGGTGTCCTAGGCCTCTAGACGATGGGGTCGCAGAGGGCTGCAACGGCTGCAACGGGCAGAAATATAGCGTGTCCCATTCGGCTTGCAAGCCGATTGCGAAGAGCTTTCAAATTTTTCAGGAGATGTTGTGAATCGTCACTCCAACTTAAAAATTGCTTGCCCCTCCTGCTCGCAGAAGCTGGATGTCTCCGGCTACGAGCCGTTCGAGGAAGTTGGCTGTCCCACATGCGGCTGCACGATTCTGGTGCCGCGCCTGTTCGGCGACTTTCTGCTTGAGGAAATCATCGGGCACGGAGGGATGGCGGTGGTCTATCGCGCACTGGACCTTACGCTGCACCGGGATGTGGCCATCAAGGTATTAAACGAGGACATTGCCGCCGAGGAGGGGGCGTCGGAGCAGTTTTTGCGCGAGGGACGCGCCGCTGCGGCCATAAACCACATCAATGTGGTTCCAATCTATTCGGCCGGGCAGGTGGAAGGCCTCCCCTGCCTGGTCATGCAATACATGGAAGGCTTGTCCCTGGACCGGCAGCTGGAACGGATCGAGGGGGGGGCTTCAATGAATTTCTGCTTTCAGGTTGCGGCCGAGGCGGCCCTCGGGCTCCAGGCGGCACTGCGTGAAGGCATCATCCATCATGACGTCAAACCCGCGAACATCCTGCTCGACGCTGACGGGGTGGCAAAGGTCGGCGACTTCGGGCTGGCGCAACTGCTGCGGGACGACACTGAACACTCGTCGGACGCGGACCACTGGGCGACCCCCTATTACGTAAGCCCGGAGAAGGTGCGCACCGGTCGGGAGGACTATCGGGGGGACATCTACAGCCTCGGCGCCACACTGTATCATCTTTTCGGCGGAAAGCCCCCTTTCCGCGGGGGTTCGGAGCGCGCGATCATGGACGCTCGTCTGGAAGTCGAACCGCTGCCCCTGCAGGAGATTCGCCCGGATGTGCCGCCGACCGCAGCAAGAATGATCCATGCCATGCTCAGCAGAGACCGGGACAGCAGGCCTCAGGATTACGGCACGGTCGTCACCTGCATGCAGCAGGCAAGCCGGGACTCCGGGAAAAGGTCCAGGCTCGCAGCCGGGGGCTCGGCACCGGCAAATCTGAAACCCACCCGGCGCACCGGCGGCGAGTTTCCCCGCCTGGTCCTGCGCGAAGGCGACAACGCGCGCGACCGCATCGCCAAATACCGAACAGCCGCGCGCCGGTCCAACAAACGCAAGGGATTGGGCCCCCTGGATTGGTTTCTGATCCTATGCGTGACCATTGTTCTGCTGGTGCTTGTGGTTCATCGCTTCGCCAGCAGCAGCGGCGACACGTCCACACAACAGGACCGAACGGCGCAACCATCCGCTCACATTTCCCGGCCGCGACCGGCGGACCTCAACTTCCGTGCGCTGAGAACCGAAATCGAGGACTACCTGAACACCCTGCCCGCCGACCGGCGCGAGCGGGAAGAAGCACGTCTGAAACGGCTGGTGGGCATGCGCTTCCGGTTGCCAAACCTGCTGAACAAATTCGGCTACGAAGTCCCCGAGGAAGGCTTGCTCCTGCGCAGCGGCGAGCGGCGGACGGGCCGCCTGCGCAGTATTGACGAGGAGGGTTTCAGCCTGTCCGCACCCGGATCGAACGGCGCTGAAACCGTGCGCTGGAGCCAGCTGGCCGTGCAGCAGATTCTCGACCTCCATGATTTTCTGATTCAAAAACGGCATGAAGTTCGGGGCGGAGGCAGCCGCGCGCCCTATGCGGCCCAGGAGGCGCTCCGGGCCGCCGCGTTCAGCGAGTGGTTCGGGCGCTCCGAGCAAGCCGAATCCTATGTGGAACAGGCGCTCGAGTTGGACGCTAAGGCGCGCCCCGAAGCCCGCGAACTCTTTCCCTCACTGCTTCCCTCGCCCTGAGTTTCGCGGGTTTGGATGTTGCCCAACTCCGCCGGCTGCTTCGTCCCGCCCCTCGGCGCTGAGAAACCGGTACAGTCCCGGCGTGGTTTTTGCGGCTCGAATTGGGAAACCGAAGCGCTATAGTACCTTCTTTGCAACGGGCTGTTTTTGGTCCCTAGTGCACTGGTGCCATCCGCATCCTACGAGGCAATGTTCATATGCGTACAGAGACAAAACGCCATCGCGGGATGCTGGTGGCCGCAAGACTATGTGTGGTTGCGGCCATGTGCGGCCTGACGCAGACGGGCTGCCTGTCCCTGGGCAACGGCAACAAACCGCTGAGCGCGCGCACCGATCACATCATCACCGTGCATGCGCTTGCCGGGAGAGCGGAGCGGAACACCCAATTGCAGCGGTCCATGCGTCTTGCCAACGGACGCACTCTGAGCATCCGCACGGTCCCCCTGCTCAGCTCCGCCTCGATCCACAGAATCGAGAAAGACATCGCCGGGGACGGCCAGCACGCGGCCATCGCTCACGTGAACCGCCACGGCGAGTTGAGTTGGACGCAGGCCTGCGCCTCCTTCCCTGGCGAACGCGTCGTGGTCGCTCTGGACGGACAGTTCCATCACTTTCTGACAACCCCCCGCCTGTCGAGCGTTGACAAGACGGTGAATCTGGGAGGACCGTGGGATGAGGAGGAATTGAACAACCTGATCCGATGGGCCCCGAAAAATTACCGCGCAATGACGCCCTATTGATTGACGGCAGCACTCGAAAGGTTCCCGAAGAAAGTCAAGAATCGCTTGAAACGGCGCCCCCCCCATCGATTTTATGGAGCAGACAATGATGAGTACTACAGATGCTGATGCCCCCTGGCGACAGACCGGAGCGGTCGAGGAAGCCCTCCTGAATGCCAGCCAGGGAAACTCCGACGCGGAACTGCAAGTCCTGGAAATCCTCAAGCAGGTGCCGGAGGGGGCGCTTCGCTCTGCTGCGGCGGAGATTAGCCGGACGTGGTTTTCAGGCATGGAATTTCTGTTGGATGAATGGGTTGGTCAGCTGTGCTCAGCCACGCGGCGCGAGCTGCTGCTGGAAACCGCCAGAACCGGCATCGACAACGCTCTGGTGCGGGATCTGCTGGCGGCCGAAGCCCGCCGACGCTTTACTGAATACTTGGATCCGGCGGGCATGATCGATGCGCTGGGAGTCGTGAACCAGGAGGTGTCGGTGGTCGACATCCATCGCCGTTGGCAGATGTTCGAGTTGCTGAACAAGGGACACTGGTGCGTTCATCCCATCCATGGCACCGGCAAAATTGTGGATGTCGACGACTTGGCCAACGAGGTTACCGTGCGTTTCAGCAAAAAAATCTCGTTCCCCACATCAGCCTCTCTGGAGTCACTGGTCCTGATTCGTCCGGGCACAACGCTGGCGGCTGTCTGCGCGGGCGAACGGTCCGGCAAGGACGCTCTGGAGGCTGTCGACGGCGACCGCGGGGTTTTGGTCACCCAACTGGCCGCGCCCGCGGGTCTGGAAGAAGCCGCGCTGAAGCTGCTGGTCGGGACCGCCGCAAAGAAAAAACGCCCCGCCAAAGCCGCCGCCAAGCAACCGAAAGTCGACAGCGGCGACCGTCGCTGGGATGAGGCGCGCAGTCTGCATGAACTGCTGGAGATTCTGAGGACCGTGCCGCAAATCGACATCCGCGACGCCAGTGCGGAAACCGTGGGACAAATCCTCCGCGATGCGGCCCCCCGCAAAAACTACGCCACCGATTTCGCCGAGGCCGTGGCGCGCCTGTGGAGCCTCTCCCCGCAAACCGAATGGCTGGAGAACTTGCTCGCGCAAATGCGTTCGGAAACCTGGCCCTGGCTGAACGCCGATCACTTCGCCGGCGTGACCGACGACATCGCCGGGCGGCTGCTTCCCCACTGGCTCGCGGCGTCCAGAGAGACGCTCGGAGCGGAAACCTTGGCGGAATACACTGCCCGTCTTCCCCTGCGGCTGTGGGTGCAGGTCGAAAAGGCGCTGCAGAACACCGACGACGCAAACGAGCTGCTGGTGGCCGCCGCCGTCCACGCCGCTCGCGCCGATCCGCCCTCCCCGGATGCCGCCGTTTGGCTGTGGAAGAGCAAGCGCCCCGAGCGTCGCGAGCTTGCCGACGCGAGCCTGATCTTTCGCCTGCTGGCCATCCCCGTGTCCGGCGCCTACATCAAAGCCGCCAAGCAACTGCGCAAGCTGCTGCTCGAAGATGAGACATTCCAAAAGTTTCTGCTGCGCGACGGCGACGAGACCGCCGTCAGCGCCCTGGTGCAGTGCGCGCGCGGATTGAGCGTGCTGAACTCGGGCGAAACCCAGAGCCTGCTGGTGCGAATCGTGCGCCTGTTCCCCGAAGCCAAGCCGCTGGTCGAAAAGCGCGACCGTAAACGGGTCGCCAAAACCATGCCCAAAATCACCTCGTTCCGCAGCTACGAGATGTACTGCGGGGAGTTGGAGAACATCATCAATGTGCGCATCCCGGAAAACAGCCGGGCCATCGCCCACGCCCGCAGTTACGGGGACCTCCGCGAAAACGCCGAGTACAAAGCCGCCAAGGAAGAGCAAGCCTACCTGGCCGCCCGACGAAACGAGTTGGAGGAAGGCCTCAACGACATTCAGGCCACGGACTTCACTCAGGTGGAACCCCAAGGCCGAGTCGTCCCGGGCAGCACCGTCGTGCTCGACTATCCCGACGGCACGCGCAAAACCTATCACGTCATGGGATTGTGGGACAGCGATCCGAACGCGGGCATCCTCTCCTACGACACCCCGCTCGGGCGACTGCTGCTCGGCACCGCCGTCGGCGATGAAGTGATCGCTCCCACAGGCGAAACCGTAACCGTGCAAAGCGTCAAACCGCTCTCCGAAGAAATGCTGCAGTGGGCGCTCGGCGAAGAATAGACCCGCATCCCGACAAAACGCCGGACATAATGAAACTCGGTTTCCCGGCTTCGGACCCTATATGCGGCGGGCGACGGCGATTTTTTTCGGATCCAGGGATAGACGCCAAGGCGTCAGCCCATCAGATCGCGAACGAAACCTCGGCGCTTGCGCCAATCCTTGGAGACCTTGACCCACAACTTCAGCTTGACCGGCCCGAATGTGTCTGAAAGCAGGGCTTCTGCTTCGCGGCGGATTTGTCCGATCGTCTGGCCGTTCTGGCCGACGACAATGCCTTTTTGGGAGTCGCGCTCGACGTGGAGGGTGGCCTGGACCTGGGGCGGCGTTGCGGCCTCGTCCCACTGCTCGATGGTGACGGCGGTGGCATGAGGGACCTCCTGACGCAGCACGTTCATCACCACCTCGCGGATGAGATCGGCGGCCAGTTCGCGCACGGTGGCGTCGGTCAGCTCGTCGGGATCGTAGAGAAACGGCCCTTCGGGCAGGCTGTCGCGAATCGCCTGCATCAGTTCGTCCAGTGTCGAGCGTTCGCATCCGGACACATGAAATGCGGGTATGTCGTCTCCCAGGCGTTGGCGATAAAAATCCTCGGCGACGGCGATCTGCTCGTCGGTCGCCTCGTCGCACTTGTTGACGGCCAGCAGGGCTGGGATGCGGGCGGCCGCGGCGGCGCGCTCGGCGACGAGTCCGTCCTCCTCGCCCTGCCGGCGCAGCGCATCGACCAGGATCACCAGCACATCGGCGTCCCGAACCGCCTTGGTGATCGCGCCCTGCATGGCTTCGCCCAAGGCCATTTTCGGTTGGTGGACTCCCGGCGTGTCCAGAAACAGCAGCTGGCAATCCTCTTCGCAGTAGATGCCCAGCCAGCGCCGCCGGGTGGTCTGCGGCTTTGCGGACACCGCCGCCAAATGATGGTCGAGAAGGCTGTTGAGCAAGGTCGATTTGCCGACATTGGGGCGGCCGAGCAGCGCGACATAGCCGACCTTTCCCGACGGCCAGGGGCGATTCAAGTCCTCCAGCGTCAGTTCCGTGCCGGGGAGGACTTCGTTTTCCGAACGCGGGGTTGTTGAACGGCTCACGCCTTACCTCCGTCGGCGGCGCCGCTTTGGCCGGGGTATCCGGCCATGGAAATCAGCGTTTTGGTTCGCTGCACCCCGGCGGTGTGGACGATCTCGCGGGTGATCAGTTCCGACAGCGAGCTGTTGTCCGCGACCCTGACGATGGCGAGAATATCGTACTCGCCGGCCACCAGGTGCACTTCCGCGATCCCCTCCAACGTGCGCAGCCGGTCGGCGATGTCCGCCACGTGAGAGCCCTCGACGTTCGCCAAAACAAATGCGGTCACCATTTCACACTCCTCTGTGTTCGGTTTTCCGTTGGCAGTCCCGCGCTCCGCGAGAGCGGAGAGGACGCGGTCCTGCGAATTCGGTTCAGCCTGTTGTGGCGGCGGTTTTCTCGCTGTGCTCCGCATCAAGACGCTTCAATTCCTCATTGACCCCGCGCCGGTCATAGACGACTCGCCCCTCGACAATGGTCAGCTGGACCTCCCAGTTGGAGTCCAGCACAACGATATCCGCCAAATACCCAGGTTGCAAGCGGCCTCGGTCCTTCAGCCCGATGCTGTCGGCCGCATTCGAGGTGTAGCAGGCCACCACATCCGAATCGTTGAGCGATGCATAATTGCGCAAATTGCGAAGGGCGACATCCAAGGTCAAACACGAGCCGGCCAGGCGCCCGTCGGAAACCCGCCGGCTGGCACCGTCGGAGATGCGGATTTCGTCCTGTCCCAAATGGTAAATGCCCTCGGCAAGCCCGGCGCCCTGCGTGGCGTCGGAGATGCCGACCACCCGCGCGCGCGGCTTGGTGCGGCAGGCAAGTTCGACCATGTTGGGGTGCACGTGGATGCCGTCGACGATCAGTTCGATGGTGACGCTGTCCTGGGTCAGCCCCGCCGTTGCCAGTCCGGTCTTGCGCTGGTTGAGCGGGGGCATGCCGTTGAACAGATGGGTTGCCCGGCTGGCGCCGGCGTGCACGGCGGCCAGCGCCTGATCGCCGGTGGCCATGCTGTGGCCGAGACTGGGGATGACTCCGTTTTCGATGAGCAGCTCGATCAGCTCGGTGGTGCCGGGCAGCTCGGGCGCCAGCGTCATTGTTCGAACCCACCCGTTGCCCGCCTGGATAAGTTCCCGAACCAACTCGAGATCCACCTCGTGAATGTAGCTGGCCGGCTGTGCGCCGCGCTTTTCGCGACTGAGAAAGGGGCCTTCCAGGTGAATCCCGACCGGGACCGCACCGGGCGACGGCCGTTCGCAGAGCCGCGCCAAGGCCGCAGTCAGCTCCAGCATCTTCTCCGGCGTGTTCGACAGCAAGGTGGGGACAAAGGAGGTGACCCCGTGCGAAACCAGCACCTGCTCCATGCGGTCGATGCTTTCATCCCGGTCGGCATCCATGGCGTCGAATCCGCCGGTGCCGTGAATGTGCGTGTCCACGAAGCCCGGCACAGCAAAACAGTCCGGCAGGTGCACCGACTCGATGTCGTCGAGTTCGCGCAGCGCGGAATAGCCGCCGACCGCAACAATGCGCCCCTGACGAAAGAGAATGGAGGCGTTGTGGACCAACTCGTGCGGAGTCATGCATGAGTTCACATGCAGAATAAAGTCGCGAAGCATATGCGTTTCCTTTTCGGCGGCCGGGACCGTCGAGGCGAAGCCGTTCCGCCCCCCGGAGGGTCACCATTTTTTTTCATTTCTGTAATAGTCTCATTGGAAAACAGTTACGTCCGACGTCGCCGACAAATCGTCGAAAAAGGTGCCGACAGCGGTTGCGAAGTCCGCAAATTTCCTGTAGATTGGGCTGGTATGAAACACCGGCGAAACAGCGCGGTTTTCCGTCGTTACTGTACCGCTTGTTTCGCCAATCACAGCCTGTCATGTTCGGTCTGATTTAAGGGAACCTTATGGAGACGACTGCTGCAGCCATCTGGAAGAAGGCTACCCGCAAGCTCAGGAAACAACTCAACGAGGATACGTATGACCGGTGGATCGCCGGAATCGTTCCCTTGGAATTGAGCGATTCCGTGTGCCGCCTGGGGGTGTCCAACGAAATCATCTGCCTGTGGCTCCAGAAGAACTATCAGTCCATGATTGCCGACACGATCAGCGACCTGATCGACAATTCCATCACGGTCAGATTCGAAAGCGGCCACGAATCGGCGGCGCCCGAAGAGGACAACGACGAAAACCGCGGAAGCGCCACCGAGACAGACTCCGCCCCCTCTTCCTCGCAGGCGTCCTTCCAGTCCCGAACCGGCGACCGGAACGATGCCGAGCCCTCCGACACCTACAATCGCCGATTCACCTTCAACACCTTCGTCATCGGACAGAACAACAAGTTCGCGCACGCCGCCTGCTACGCCGTGGCGCGCAACCTCGGGCGCGCCTACAATCCGCTGTTCATCCACGGCGGAACGGGGTTGGGCAAAACGCATCTTCTGCAGGCGATCGCGCACGACGTCCTTCAAATCCGCGGCCCGAAAGCGCGCGTCGAATACCTCTCCAGCGAGGAATTCTTCAACCGCTACATCTATGCTCTCCAGGAAAAACGCCTGCCGCGCTTCCGCAACCACTTCCGCAAAATCGACCTGCTGCTGATCGACGATGTGCACTTTTTCACCGGCAAGGAACAGTTGCAGGAGGAATTCTTCCACACGTTCAACGCGCTCTACAACGGCCACCGTCAGGTGGTGCTTACCTCCGACCGACCGCCGCACGAGATCGGCGGCCTCGAACAGCGCCTGGTTTCCCGCTTCGAATGGGGGCTGACCACCGAAATCCAATCTCCGGACCTGGAGACGCGCATCGCCATCCTGCGCAAAAAGCAGGCGGAGCACGCCACCAAGCTGGACGACAGCATCCTGCTCTGGGTGGCCACACGCATCCGCAGCAACATCCGCCGACTCGAGGGCGCACTGATCCGCCTGGTTTCCTACGCATCGATCACGAACACGCACATCACCACCGAAGTCGCCGAGCAACTGCTTCGTCCCCTCCTCGACGAGGAGAAATCCGGCATGCTGACCGTGGAGCAAATCCAAAAGGCCGTGGCCGAGTACTACGACATCCGAGTCGCCGACATGACCAGCAAAAAACGCCCCCGGAACATTGCCATGCCCCGCCAGGTGGCAATGTATTTCTGTCGGCAGCTGACCGGTTTCTCCTCGCCCGCCATCGCCGAAAGCTTCAATCGCAATCACGCCACCGTCCTCCACGCCGCCAAGTCCGTGGAAAAACGCTCCAACGGCGACGACGGCTTCCGCACCAGTCTGAAGAATTTGGAAAAACGCCTCAAGGCCCTGTCCTCCCCTTCCTGAGGGGCGGCGGCTCGACACAGCGCACCCACACCCGTGAGCACGATCCGCATCCTTACCGACGAGGTGGCAAACCGAATTGCCGCCGGCGAAGTCATCGAGCGCCCCGCCTCCGTGGTCAAAGAACTCGTGGAGAACGCGCTCGACTCCGGTGCGGACCGCATCAGCGTGCGCATCGACGACGGCGGCAGCCGACTGATCCAAGTCAGCGACAACGGCTGCGGCATGGACCGCGACGACGCCCTGATGTGCATCGAACCCCACGCCACCAGCAAAATCCGCGAGTCCGCGGACATCGACTGCATCCGCACCCTGGGCTTCCGCGGCGAGGCCCTGCCCAGCATCGCCTCGGTCAGCCAGTTCGAGTTGCAGACCCGCCCCGCCGACGCAGTCGCCGGCACGCAGCTGCTGGTGAACGGCGGCACTCTCGAGGACGTCTCCGAGTGCGGCTGCCCGCCGGGCACGACCGTGCGAGTCAAGCGCCTGTTCTACAACATGCCCGCACGCCGAAAATTCCTGCGCCGCAAGACCACCGAGGAAAGCCACGTCCACGAAACCCTTCTGCTGCATGCGCTGGGCATACCCTCGGTCTCCTTCGAGCTGCATGCCGAAGGACGCTGTCTCCTGCGCACGACCGCGAAAGCCGACAGCGAAGCCCGCGCCGCCATGCTCCTGGGGCGCGAAGCCGCCGCCAATCTTCTACGCGTGGACTATCAGGAGAGCGGCATCGCGGTTCGCGGTCTGATTTCCCGTCCCGGCCTCACCCGTTCCTCGCGCCGGGAGCAACGGCTGTTCGTCAACGGCCGGCCCGCCGGCGCCGCCGTGCTCTACGCCGCGCTGCGGGACACCTACGGCAGCCTGGTCGTGAAGGGACGGTATCCGCCGGTGCTGCTGCACATCGAAGTGCCGCCGGATCAGGTGGACGTCAACGTGCATCCCGGCAAGAAGGAGGTGCGCTTCCGCAATCCGCGCCAGGTCGGCGAGATCGTGAGCGCCGCCGTTCGCCGAAGCCTCCAGGATGCGGCGCGCATGCCCGGCGGCATCCCTCGGACCGCCCCCCTGCACGCCGAGGACGGCAAGCAACAACCCGAAGCCGTCCCGGAACCGCAAGCCGAGTCCGCTCCACCCCAGGCACCTGCTCCACCAGCTCCCAAAACCAACCCCGCCCTGCCCTGGCCCGAACAACAGCGCGCCCACGTCCCGCCAAGCCCGGCACCCTCTCCGGAACCGCATCCGCACCACCGGGAAACACCCGCAGTCAACCCTGCGGACAGCCCCGCCACTGCCGAACCTGCCGAACCTGCCGAACCTGCCGAGCCCGCCGCCGCCTGCGGTCCCGTCGCCTCCGGCAATCCCGTGCTCTCCCTGCGCATTCTCGGCACGTTTGCCGAAACCTACTTGGTTGCCGAGGGAGACGCGGGACTGGTTCTGATCGACCAGCGGGCCGCCCACGAGCGCATTCTCTATGAGCGCCTCCTGGCGAGCCGCGACCGTGAACGCCAGCTGCGCCAGTCCCTGCTGATGCCGGTCACCGTCGAGCTTTCACCCGCGCAGAGCCGCATCCTTCAGCAAAACCTGGAACAACTGGACCACCTCGGCTTCACCATCGAGCAGTTCGGCGGAAACACCTTCCTGGTCCGCGCCGTTCCCGCCCAGCTGCCCTGTGAACAGCTGAACGATTTTCTTCACGACGCCCTGCAGCAACTCGAAGACTCCGGTCGCACCCGCAAACGGGTCGACGAAACCACACTGGCCCAAATCGCCAGCCGCAGCGCCGTCTCCACCAGCCGCGTACTCTCGGACACCGAAATCGACCGCCTGCTCGCGGACCTGGCCCGCACCGAAATGCCCTACACCGGCCCCACCGGACGACCCGTCATGGTCAATCTCCCCTTCGCCGACATCGCCCGGCGCTTCGGACGCGACCGCTCATCCACCTGATCGGGCACCCCTCATGAGAGGGCGAGACTCCGTCGAGCTGGGCCTGCCGACATTGGAACCCCGGGTGTCCTATTCGGTCTGCGCATCCACTTCGCTACGCACGGGAATAGACTCGCAGGCACCGGCTCTGGATACGCAGAGGGCGGCGGCGATCCCCGCAGTCTTCAGGGCGGCGGCGACCGGTTTGCCTTCCGCTTTTGCCGCCAAAAAATAGCCGATGAACGTGTCGCCCGCAGCGGTTGTGTCGACCACGCTTGCCTCCTCGGCGGGCAAACGGATTCGGTCCGCGCCGCACCCGTATAGAACCCCGTCCGGCCCCAGCGTCATGACGATCTCGCAGCGCGGATATCGGCGAACCAGTCGGTCCATCGCCTCGGCTGGGGATACCCCGCCAACCAGTCCTTCCGCCTCGGTTTCGTTGACCACCAGCGTATGGACCGAATCCAAAGGAAAGTCGGCAACCGCATCGGAAAACGGCGCCGGATTAAAACACACCTGAAATCCGCGCTTCGCTCCGGCGGAAATCAGATGACCGACTTCATTGATTTCGTTTTGCAGCAGTAGAATCGTATCTGCCGGACAAGCCGCCAATACCGCATCGATATCCGTCCGTGACTGCATCATGTTTTCGCCCGCAAAGAGAATGATCGAATTCTCGCCGCTGTCCTCGACTTGGATGACAGCATGACCGGACGGCGTGTCTCCGACGGCAACCTGCTCGGTTGCAACCCCGGCTTCGCGCAGAGGAGTCAGCAGCCATTCCCCGTCGGTTCCGGTCCGTCCGGCGTGCGCCACGCTCGCCCCCGCCCGCCCCAGCGCAATACTCTGATTCAACCCTTTGCCCCCGGCGAACACCTGGCGCGAAACACTGCCCAGCGTCTCGCCGGGACGCGAAATGTGCGGAACACGGTACACCAAATCAACATTCAACGAGCCATAGTTGAGAATATGCATGCATTGTCTCCCTATTTGCCGACCACGATTCGGCTGATGTCCTTGAATGCCGGATGCTCGGCATCTCTCAGCATGGCGAACGCCAACGCCTCCACGGTCGTGACGGTTACGCCCCGGCTGCGCAAAAAGGCCAGCGCCGTATCCCGGTCAAGCGGGGTCCGCGACTGCACGGCGTCGGCAAGAACCGCAACATGAAAGCCGCGGTCAAGCGCGTCCAGCGCCGTCTGCTGCACGCAGACATGGGCTTCAATGCCCGCAATCACAAGCGTTTCAGGCCGATGTCGGTCCAACTCCGCGCCCACAGCCGAACAGCCGAAGCACGAAAACGAAGTCTTCGCAAAAACCGGCGCATCATCCGAAACGTGATCGGCGACGTCGGCCACTGTCGAGCCCAAACCGCGCGGATACTGTTCGGTGACCAGCACCGGCGACTCCAGGCGATTGGCGATGCGCACCATCCGGGCCGCCGCCGCCAGCATGGACGCGCAGTCGCCCATGGCACCGACCAGCCGCTCCTGAATATCAACGACCAACAAAGCAGTCGAACCGGGAGTATGTAGTGTCGAATGCATTCGAGACCTCCTATATTCGTGATTCCAAGCAAACTACCAACCGTTTGCGGCAATTCAAGGAGACTATTCCCGGTCGACTCTCCCTCTAGCGATTCACAAGCCCGGCCCCGCCGGTCGGCCGACGGCATGGCTCACGGGGATGTTCGCTCATCGAGGGGGCCTCTCACGTTTCACGTTTCACGTATCCTTTGTTCTCAACAACCACTATAGTACATGAATTCATTTCTAAATCCACGTCCAAGCAACCCTCCAATACCCATGGCTACCAAAAAACTGGCAGTACTCGCCTGCGGCGTTCTCGGCTGGAACCTGCGACGCGTCGCCGAAAGCATCGAAGGACTTGAACTCCAGGTCGAGACGCTTCCCGCCGGACTCCACCGCAACCCTGCACGGCTTCGCGAACTGCTCCAGGAGCGCATCGACGAAATCGCGCAGGACGACACCATCGACGCCATCGCCCTGGGATACGGAGTCTGCGGGCGCGGCACCATCGGCCTGACCGCCCCGCGCGTGCCGCTGCTGATCCCGCGCACCCAGGACTGCATCGGCATCTTCCTTGGCTCCCATCACCGCTACCTCCAGGAATTCTCGCGCCGTCCCGGCACGCGTTATATGACCCAGGGATGGCACGAGACCATGCACGGCAAAGAGGACGGTCCGGCCCCCGAACCCGGCGACAAAAACGAGGACGCCCGCGAACGCTCTCTCTACGGCCCCGAATTCGAGGCGCTCGCCGAAAAGTTCGGTCGCGAAAACGCCCGTCACATCTGCGACTTCCGCAATTCCTGGCAGAAGAACTACCAGCGCGCCGCCTACATCCGCTACCCCGGCGAGGACGTTTCGCCCCCCGGAGAGCAGATCACCATCGCCACCGCGGAATCCCTCGGCTGGGAGCACGAAACTCTCGAGGGCGACGAATCGCTGCTTGAAGCGCTGCTCCAGGCGGACGGCAGCGATCCCCGCATCCTCGAGGTGCCCCCCCGCGCCCGCACCGTCGGCGCTCCCGGCGGCGCCGTCATCGGCTTCACAACGGGCCTGCACAGCGATTCGATCAACCTCCTCGACCGCTTCCGTTCCCGCCACGAACAGCAGACCGTCGAGCGCACCGGCATCGGCCTGGGCATCGACACCGGCGGCACCTTCACCGACGCGGCCGTCTACGACTTCGAAGCCCGCCGCGTCCTGGCCTGGGCCAAGGCGCCCACCGACCATGACAACCTGATTCTCGGCATCCGCTCGGTCCTCCAGCAACTGCCCGCCGAGAAACTCCGGGAAATCAACCGGGTCGGCATCAGCACCACTCTGGCCACCAACGCATTCGTCGAAAACAAAGGAAGGCCGGTCGCCCTGCTGACCATGGCGCCGTGGACGCTGGACACCGAGGCCTTCGCCTTTCACTTTGCCCGCCAACTCCGCGGCGAAATCAGCATGGACGGCACCGAAACCACCCCCATCGAACCCGACGAAGTTGAAGAAGCCGCAAAAGCCGCGGCCGCCGCCGGCTGCGAAGCCTTCGCCGTAAGCGGCTTCGCGGGCGTCATCAACCCCGCACACGAACGGCAGGTGGCGGACATCGCGTACCGTGCAACCGGCCTGCATGCCGTCTGCGGACACGAACTCACCACCCGTCTCAACTTCCGCGAACGAGCTACCACCGCCGCCATGAACGCGCGCCTCGTGCCGCTCATCGAGACCTTGCTCGACGCCATCCGCGACGCTCTCGCCGAACAGAGCCTCGGCGACCGCCCCGTCATGGTCGTCAAAGGCGACGGCAGCCAAATGCTTGACAGCGTCGCCCGCATGCTGCCGGTCGAAACCCTTCTGTCCGGTCCCGCGGCCAGCGTCGTCGGCGCGGCGGCCCTGGTCGACACGCGCGACGCCGCCGTCGCCGACCTGGGCGGAACCACGCTCGACGTCGCTTGCCTGCGCGACGGCATCCCCGTGCGCTCCGACGTCGGCGCGCGCGTCGGCGACTTCCAGACCAGCGTCGAGGCCATGGCCGTGCGCACCATCGGACTGGGCGGCGACAGCGAAATCGACCTGTCCGACTGGCCGCGCGTCCGCATCGGCCCCCGCCGCATCACCCCCATCTGCCGCATGACGCAGCAGTTCCCCGAAACGGCGGACACTCTGCGCGACCTGCCCAACCGCTACCTGCCGCGCGAAACCAACGCCCTCGACTTCATCGCTGCACGCCACACCGAATCAGCCCCCGCCAGCCCCATCCTCGAACGCCTCGGCGAAACGCCACGTCCACTTGCGGACATCGCACACGAACTCAACCGTCCAGCGCCCCGATTCCTCGAGTGGCAGGACCTGGAAACCACCGGCCGCATCCAGCGCTACGGCCTGACCCTGACCGACATCCTCCACATCCAAGACCAGTACGACGCCTTCGACGGGGAAGCCGCCCAGTTGCTCTTCGACGCCTGGGCATTGGTCATTGAAGCCGATCCCCACGAGATCATCGAAGCCATCCATGCCGAATTCCGCCGAATGGTCACCAACGAAGTCCTCGGCGTCAGCCTGCCCGCAGACTGTCCCTGGGACGGCACCGACGAACTGCGCACCTGGCTGTGCCGGCACCTCTCCACCGAGAGCGACGGGGCCGACGCCGGTCTGTCCTGCCGCCTGGGCATGCCCCTGGTGGGCGTGGGCGCACCGGCCACCGCCCTTTTCCCCCAACTTCGCAATACGTTCGGGCAGGATGTACTCCTGCCCCGGCACGCCGGCGTGGCCAATGCCGTCGGCGCCGTTGCCGGCAACGTCATGCTCCGCCAGGAAGCCAAAATCCGCATCACCGACGAAGGCGTGTTCGTGTGCAGCTGGCGCGGCGGAAGCGAGCGCACCCACGATCTCGAAAAAGCCTTGGACCTATGCACCGCCGCCCTCGACCGCGAACTGCGCAAGGACGCCGAAGCCAACGGCATCCCCTGGCGCGAACCCGCCATCAACGCAACCGAACGCAGCGCCCCCACCCGCGACGGCATCCTGCTGCTCGGCGTCGACATCGAAGCCGAACTGCGCGGATAACCGATGCCCACAGAAGAAAGGTCAGAAAATGAGTGAAGCCACCAACGAAGCCCCCTACCAAAATCCCGAACTCTCCGTCGCCGAGCGCGTCGAAGACCTGATCGCCCGCATGACGCTCGAGGAGAAAGTGGGCCAGACCCTGGACACCGCACCCGCCATCGATCGCTTGGGTTTGCCGGAATACAACTGGTGGAACGAGTGCCTGCACGGCGTCGCACGGGCGGGCAAGGCCACGGTATTTCCCCAGGCCATCGGGCTGGCGGCAACCTTCAATGAAACCCTGGTCCGGGAAGTCGCCGACGCGATTTCCGACGAGGCGCGCGCGAAGCACCACGACGCCGTCAAACGCAACAACCGGCGCCGCTACTTCGGCCTTACCTTTTGGACCCCCAACATCAACATTTTCCGGGATCCGCGCTGGGGACGAGGCCAGGAAACCTACGGCGAGGATCCCCATCTCACCGCGCGCCTGGCAGTAGCCTTTGTCCGCGGTCTGCAGGGCGATGATCCCAACTGCCGAAAGCTCGACGCCACAGCCAAGCACTTCGCCGTGCATTCTGGACCGGAAAGCCAGCGCCACAGCTTCAACGCCGAAGTGAGTCAGCGCGACCTCCGCGAAACCTACCTGCCAGCCTTCAAGGCCTGCGTCCAAGAGGGGCAGGTAGCCGCCATCATGGGCGCCTACAACCGCACCAACAGCGAGCCGTGCTGCGCAAGCCTAACCCTGCTGCAAAAAATCCTGCGCGAGGAATGGGGATTCGACGGCTATGTCGTCTCGGACTGCGGCGCCATACGCGACATCCACACTCATCATCACGTCACCGCCAATGCCGCGGAATCCGCAGCCCTGGCCGTCAAAAACGGCTGCGACCTGAA
>CAZSBQ010000036.1:0-23226 GCA_964604795.1 uncultured Victivallales bacterium
AAAAAAATGTCGTTCAACTTGCGCACCCCTTGAGGCTACTGTACTGAGTTCTGTTCATCCTTCTATAATCAAAACATACAGTCGTTTTGTTGTGTCGCAAGTTTTCACGAGTTGTGCTACCGGTCAGTTCCAATAAGTTTTACATGACCCGCTGGAGGGCGAGCGTCCCCACGGGCCGCGCCACGTACTTTGCGTCCGGTACACGGCGGCGCACCGACGCCGGGGGGGTATGGCGCGGGGGGCCGCGCCATGTACTTTGCATCCGGTACCCGGCGTCGCCCCGACGCCGGCGGGGTATGGCGCGGGGGCCGCGCCATGTACTTTGCGTTTGGTACCCGGCGGCGCACCGACGCCGGCAGTCGTTCGGACAAGTAAGTTGGGGTCTGACTGGGCACAACCATCCTCTTGCCTTTTTGCTTTTTTGGTGCATATTTACGACAACAACACAAATATGAGACATCAAGGAGGCGTTTATGCAAGGCTACATTCACCGCCAAATAGAACATGAACTCAAACGCTACATCAAGCAGTTTCCCGCCGTCGCCATAACCGGGCCAAGGCAATCGGGGAAGTCGACACTGCTGCGGGAACAACTGCCCGGATACAAGTATTTCACTCTTGACGACCCCGTGCTCTGTGCCCGGGCATTGGACGACCCGGAACTTTTCCTGGATGACGTGGGCGAGGCCGGGATCATCGACGAGATTCAGTATGCCCCCTCGCTTCTCTCGTACATTAAAATGCGCATCGACCGCCAACGCGACCGCCGCGGCCGCTACGTCCTCACCGGTTCTCAGCAGTTCGCACTGACCAAGGGACTCTCCGAAACACTGGCTGGAAGAATCGGGCTTCTCCGGCTTTGGCCTTTCGATCTCGCAGAGAAGAGGGGCATTGATTCGATGGCCCCCTCCTCCGGGCGGAAATGGTTTGAGCATGCCTGCCTGCGCGGATCATTTCCGGAACTTGATGTTCATCCCGAGCTGGAAACGCGACCTTGGTATGCCAGTTATATTCAGACATATCTGGAGCGCGATGTGCGCAGCGTTTACGACGTGGGAGATTTGCGGGATTTCCAGCGGTTTGTGCAGTTGTTGGCGGCGCGTTGTGCGCAGCAGATAAACATGTCTGAAATCGCCGGGGAGATTGGAGTTGCCGTGTCGACGGTGAAGCGCTGGATGTCAATATTGGAGGCAGGCGGAATCATCTATCTTCTGCGTCCCTACTACCGCAATTTCGGGAAGCGCATTGTCAAAGCGCCGAAACTATACTTCATGGACTGCGGTCTTGTCTGCTATCTTCTGGGGATCAGTACGTCCGAGTTGCTGATGAACGGCCCCATGGCGGGCCCGCTTTTCGAGAACTTCTGCATACAGGAAACGGTGAAAGTGCTGGCGCATGCGGGCAAACCCCTGAACCTGTATTGCCTGCGCACCGGCAAGGGGGTTGAAGTTGACCTGCTGATCGAGGGTGATGGACAACGCCTGGTGCCGGTGGAAATTAAAATCTCGAAAACACCGCGTCCGGCCATGGCGAACAATATCGAAAAAATCGCCAAGCTGTTCCCCGAGCTTGACCTGCGGAACGGCTACCTGCTGTCGCTGAGCGACGAAAAACACTCGTTGACACGCATGGTTAAAACACTGCCCATCGAGCAGTATTGCGATCTTCTGCTGGGACCCGAAGTCTTATGAATAAAGACAAGCTGGCACCCGGCGGTGCCCGGCGCCTACAGTCATGCGGTCATCCGGTCGATTCCCGGGTCGATTTTCGCCGGCGCAGGGCGGTCACGCCTGCCGCGCCGAGCGCGAGCAGCGCGAAGGTGTTGGGTTCGGGGATTGCGCCGGCATCGCCGACCTGGATCGGGTCGCCGCTGTCTTCGCATGCCCAGCCGAGCAGCTTGCCGTTCGAACCATCCATCCGTTGAATTTCAGCCCAACCGACCACCCAGTCAGAGGTGCTTTCCAAGATGAAGTGAAGGCGGAAAAAACCATGCCGGCCATCCGCCAAAGGTGCGTACTCCAACAACCATCCGCCAATGCAACCTCAATAACGAAGAAATCGCACCGCTAAAACATTGGGGGCGTAAACATACAACTGTCATGCAATGCGAGATTTTTCTCTTTCCTGAATCCCCCGTGCCGGCACGGGGGGTATGGCGCGGGGGCCGCGCCATGTACTTTTAATCCAGCATTTCACGCACCTTGCGGGCGAGCTCGTCACGGGTGAATGGTTTCGACAGAAATTCGACACTTTCTTCGAGGATGCCGCGGTGGGCGATGACATTGGCGGTGTAGCCGGACATGTAGAGAACTTTCATGCCAGGGTGGTCGGACACCAGTCTTTCCGCCAACTGGCGCCCGCTCATGCCGGGCATGACCACGTCGGTGATCAGCAGGTCGATGGTGTCGCCGTGCTCCGCTGCCAGGTTCAGCGCCTCTTCCGGCGTGCCGGCGGCGAGTGTGGTGTATCCGAGTTTGTCAAGGTGCCGCTTGAGAGTCTTGCGGATCGCCGGTTCGTCTTCCACGACAAAGACTGTCTCTGAGCCGGCTTGAGTCGTCTGCTCCGTGTCAGATGCGGATTTCTCCGTCGATTCCCGCTCGCGAAAGCTCGGCAGGTAGATTCGGAATGTGGTTCCCTCCCCCGGTTCGCTGTAGACATTGACGAAGCCGTCGTTCTGCTTGACTATGCCGTAGACCGTGGCCAGTCCGAGCCCGGTGCCTTCGCCGAAGGGTTTGGTGGTGAAGAAGGGTTCGAACAGATTGCGCAGCGTGTCCTTATCCATACCGCGGCCGTCGTCGCTGACCACCAGCATCGCATAGCTGCCGGGATTGGCGTCGGGATGCTCGGTGCAATAGTCGTCGTCGATCATGTCGTTGTCCGTTTTGATCTCGATGCACCCCACCCCCTCGATGGCGTCGCGGGCATTGACGCACAGATTGGCAAGAACCTGGTCTACCTGACCGGGATCGATCTTGACCGGCCACAACCCAGAATACGGCATCCAGACCAACTCGATGCTTTCCCCGATCAGACGCTGCAGCATATTGAGCATGGACTCGACCGCTTCGTTCAGATAGACGACCTTCGGGGTGATGATCTGCTTGCGCGCGAAGGCCAGCAGTTGCCGGGTCAGGTTGGCTGAGCGCTGCGCATCGTGCGTGATTTGGTTCAGGTATTCCCGCACGGGGTGGTCCGGGCCGAGTTCGTCCCGGCAGATGTCGACATAGTTCATGATCCCCATGAGCAGGTTGTTGAAATCGTGCGCCACGCCTCCGGCCAGGCGGCCGACAGACTCCATTTTCTGTGCCTGGAACAGCTGATTCCGCATGGTTTCGTTCGCGCGCTGCTCTTCGCGGCGGGACGCCTTGACGGCCAGGGAATTGAGCGCGTAGCCCAAGTCTCCGGCCACCTCCAGAAACAGCTCGGCTTCCTCATTGTCGTTCGCAAAGTTAGCATCGGCGGAAACGGCCAAATAACCGTGTGTCGCGCCACTGTGCCGCAGG
The DNA here is from genome assembly GCA_964604795.1 of uncultured Victivallales bacterium. GTDB lineage: Bacteria > Verrucomicrobiota > Lentisphaeria > Oligosphaerales > CAZSBQ01 > CAZSBQ01. The sequence goes on from CAZSBQ010000036.1 coordinate 3,504, forward strand.
GGCGCGCACATCACGCCAACTCCAGGGCAGATGTCCGCGAGAGGACACGTGCCACAGGTGGTCTCGGGATCCGAGACAATCCGCAGTTCGCCGGCCGCGGCCGCTTCGGCGCAGCAGGGCGGCAACTCACCCCCGTCAAGCCATTCCGCCAAGGGGGGAAACACCTCATCCATGCCTGCCTGGGCATATTGGGTGACCCGCCCATGTCCGTTCGACAACGCGACCAGCGCCCCCCTGTAGCCGCGATGCTCGACCAGCACGGAGCAGGCGGCTTCGATCAGGCGCGCGGAATCGTCTTCGCGCACGATCAACTGATTCACGTCCCGAATCGCGCGCAGCACACAGTTGAGATGACGAACACGCTCTTCCGCATGGTACCGCACAACCGTCTCCCCGATCAACCGGGCGGAAACCTCGGTTCTGCGCTTGGCCATATTCACGATGTAGGTGGGCCGACTCTCGTACGCCTCGGCTTCGTGAAGCAAAGCGTCCGGATCAAGCTTGTACTTGCGCGCCAATTCCCCGAGCGTCTCGGCATCGCGCGGCGGATCACCGTATCCGAAATTGACCGCCCCGACAATCTCGTCCCCGGCGCGAATGGGCACGGCGTAGAGCCGCAGACCGGCCGGGCACTCGACATCCACCGGCTCGCCGCTATCGATGGCGATCTTCGAGGCGTCCCACCAGCAGGATTCATGACAGAGCCACTTGCCGGATTCGAGCGCCTCGCGGTTGTCCTCGGTTTCGCACAAGCGCCTGGCCGCGCCGTCCATCAGCCGGCACCAACCGGAGGAGAAAATCCCGCAGGCGTAGTCGCCGTTGCGCTCGTACACCGCCGCGCTGGTTTCCAGCAGGTCAAGATAGTCGCTGACAATGTCTTTGAGGGCTTCTCGTCCGACGGCGCGCAGAATGCTCCCATGCTCGTTCAACGCAACCAAGTCGCCGTACTCCGGCGGCAGCGCTTCCGCCGTTGGTTTATGCTCGGCCGTGAGCATCCATTCGAGCCGCCGCAGCGCCTCCTTGGAACGGTAGAGGGCATGATAATATGCCTTGCTTCGGCCTTGCTGAAGCACCAGAACCACCGCGCCGAGCAAGGCAAGCAACACGACAAAAATGGTCAACAGCAAAATCGAGCGCAGACGCCAGACGGCAAAAACCTCGGCCACGTCCACTTTGGACTCCATCAACCACGGCGAATCGCGCACGGGCAGGACGACCGAGGCCACCTCCGCACCGCGATAGTCCTTTCCGATCCGGAAATCCGTGCGCCCCTCCCGCACGGTCTTAACCGCGGGCATCTCGGTCCGCCTCAGCGGAATGCGCAGTAGCCCGTTTTCCGTGTTGGGACGATGCCGCGGTTCGTTGAGAATCACCAACTCGTCAGTCTCACGCTGCATCAGCAACGTTTCCGCCGTCCGAGTGGGCGCGGGCCAGAATTCGATGAGCGGAAACAAAAAATGGGCGGGATCATTGACCAAAACCAGTGCGCCCACGGGGGACGAGGCCTCCTCCGCGCTCTCCTCAAGCGGAACAAGCACGCAAATTTGCGGGCACTCGGCTGCGGAGTCCGCACGCACTTTAGTAAAAACCGGCTTCCCCTTCCGCAGCGCCTCGGCCAACGCGGTGCCGTATCCCTTGTGAGTGTCCGCTTTGTCATTCAGGCTGAAGACCGCGTTGCCTTTTGCATCGAGGAGCAGGATGTCAACATAGTCATGCTGCTTGGCAACGCTGTCCAGTCGGAGGGACAAGTCCTGCTCGACCTCCGCTGCCGGCGCCGCCAGGAAGCGTGCCGCATGCCGCACCAAAAACGGGTGTAGCCCCAGCAGGGCAGCGTCGTTCAACTGATCCTTGCGCCAAGCGGTGATCTGGGCCCCCTTGAGACGCGCTATCCCGACCAGTTCATTTTCAACCCGCTCGCGCATGGTCTGAGCCTGAACGCGATAGAACCACACGCCACCCGCCGCAATGGCCAAAACAGCAAGTGCAAACCAAATCCGCCAGGAGCGCGGGAGGCGTTCCACGCTGGCGGTTTCCTCCGCCGCATGTCCTCCCGCCGTCTCACGGGACGCACCCTGCTGTCCACTTCCGTGTTTTCCATTTGGTTTCATCGATTTGCTCCCCAGCCTCGGCCATGGTTTGAAGCGGACTAACTTGTTGCCCGGATGGTCCATATCAGCCAGCTTTCCGCCCTGACGGCCACGCTTGAAACAGAATTGGGCGGGAGGGAAAAGCTTTCGCACTCATCGGCAACTGCTTAATATTCTACATCCAAAGCCACCCCAGTTCAAGTGCGGAAAATCGGATCTTAACAATCTCACCGACCTGACCCTGAGTCCGCAGGCCGCCACCATGCTGGACTACACCCACAGAACTCTTGATCTTACGGAAGATTCAGTGGTCCCGAATTGCCTTCGGGCTGAAGCCCGGCCCAGTTTATAGGGGCCGGGCCGTTGGCCCGAGAACCAAGCTGAGCTACCACAATTGCATCACCGCCCTTTTCCGCAACGGCAACGCCGTTCGAGGTCAAACTGTACTAAGAGATCAAGAGTTCTGGAGTTCCTTTCACATGCAATGTCGTGGGTTTCACGTCCCATGAGGTTCCGGTCCTCCGACATCCCACGCACCCACCGGCTGGAAAGCCGGTGCCACGGGAACCCACCGGCTGGAAAGCCAGTGCCACGGGAACCCGCCGGCTGGAAAGCCAGTGCCACGGGAACCCACCGGCTGGAAAGCCGGTGCCACGGGGACCCACCGGCTGGAAAGCCGGTGCCACGGGAACCCACCGGCTGGAAAGCCGGTGCCACGTTTTTTTTTACGCGCGCGGATGGAATTTTCGATGCACCTTGGCCAAGCGGTCTCGGTCCACGTGGGTGTAAATTTGCGTGGTTCCGATGTCGGCATGTCCGAGCATTTCCTGGATCACGCGCAAATCCGCGCCGCCATCCAGGAGATGAGTGGCGAACGAATGCCGCAGGATATGCGGGTACACCCGCTTGTGAATTCCGGCACGGCGTGCAGCTTCTTTAACTATGAACCACACTCGCGCGCGCGTGAGTGGTCGTCCCCGGCAGGACAGAAACACGCAGGCGGACGTCGTCTGTTCCCGCTCCAGGCGCGGTCGGACATCCGCCAAGTAGCTACGCAGAGCCTCCGCCGCCGGCACCCCCATGGGAACCATTCGCTCCTTGTCGCCTTTGCCCACGACCCGCAGGAACGATTCGTCGAGCCGAACCTGCTCAACGCGCAAATTAGACAACTCGCTGACGCGCAGGCCGCAGGCGTAGAATGTTTCGAGGATGGCCCGGTTGCGCGCCTCCAGCACGTCCCGCGCACCGTAGGCCTCGAGCATGCGTTCCACCTCATCCCGTGTCAGCATCTCCGGCAGCACGCGGCCAAGACGCGGTCCCTCCATGCCGTCAGTGCAGTCATGCGGGACAATTCCGCGCGCGGCCAAGTAGCGGAAGAAGACTTTGACGGCAACAAGCTGGCGCGCCACGGTTGTCGCCTCCAGTCCTTCCGCGCGGCACTCGGCAAGAAAGCCGATAATGTCATCGCTGGTGATCATGCGCGGCGAATCGGCAAGCCCCTCGCGCTCCATGGCATCCGCAAATCTGCGCAGATCACGGGCATAGGCCTCCACGCTGGCGTCGGCCAAGCCCCGGTCAAGAGCGGTATACCCGGCAAATTCCTCGATCAAAGCTTTCATGGGATCACCGCAGCGGCAACGGATCCGACCAGTCAGGCAGAGCGTAATTGCCGCGACGCGTCAGCGGCTGCACGCTGCCGTCCCGCGTGTCCACCACAACAATCGAGCTTTGCGCGCCATTGCCGCGTGTGCAGACCACATGGCGGCTATCCGGGGCCCACGACGGAGATTCCCAGTCCGAAGAGCCATCGGTAAACACAACCGGATCAGCATTGCTCTCGCTCAAATCCAGGTACGCAAGGCGGTATCGGCCGTCCCGGCGCAATGCGAACACAATCCTGCGCCCGTCCGGGGACCAGTCCGGCGACACCGACTCGGCGGATTGTCGGAGCAACCGACGGCTGTTGTTGCCGTTGCGGTCCATCACATAAACCCTGGGGGTTCCAGACTTGTCGCTCACATAGCAGAGGGAGCGCCCGTCCGGGGACCATCCCGGCGAGGCTTCCACGGCTCCGTTCGAGGTCAATCTTCGCTGTTTTCGCTCCCCTACCCGGCGCAAATACAGGTCCACCTGATTGCCTTCGCTCAGGCAGACCGCCACCCATTTGCCGGCGGGCGACAAGGCGGCGCCGGCGTTCAGTCCGGTCTGACGCGCAATGCGCCGCTGTCGCTTCGCCAGAACGTCGGTCAGTATCGTTTCGCTGCGGTGATTGCGGTAGAGCGTATACACCATTTGTCCGACTTCTCCCCCCCAATTTGGCTCGGTGGAAATGGTCCCGTTCCGCGTGAGCGTGCGGGCGCCGCGCCCGTCCGGATGAATCAGGGAAATCTCCTTGCGCCGCTCGCCGTTGACGAAAGCAATGAGCGACAGGCACGGTCCGGGTCGGTCGAACAGCTCCAGAATCAGGCGATCCACCGCCGCGCGGCACAGCATGTCAAGCTCCGCCCCCCCCCGGATGCGCAACCCAAACCCACCACTTTTGGAGCGAACCTTCAGTGAAAGCTCATCCGCCTTGCCGGAGTAGCGCTCCGCCTCGATTACATAGTCCGCCTCGCCGCCGGTGGTGGATTGAACTTGAAACCAGCCGGAAAACGTCAGAACGCGGCGCAAACTCTTGCCCAGCTCGTCATCCTCCCCGACCGTCCGCACCGAAACCACCGGGTCCGCCTCGTCCACTCGCTTTTCCAAAGTTATCGGAATTTCCTGGGCGCCAGCCGCCCCCCCCAACCACGCGCCGACTCCAATTCCGACCGCACACACCGAACGCACCACGCCCGACCAAGCAAAAAACTGACGTGAAATCATCGGATCAAACCTCCATTGTTCGTACGTCGCTTGACATTGCTGCAAAGCGGCACTATAGTCAGTCTTTACAGGATATGTAGGAAGTTTCCCAGACAGAGTGTCGGCTGCAGTGAAGTTCAGTAAGAGCATGGATGCACGTTGAGTCTGATTCAGGTGCGTCCGCAGCTGTCCTAATCCAACCAAACTTTGCGGAAATCGCGCGCTGCCGAGCACCGGTGCCGCAAAAAATCAACAAAAAGTCAAACTTTCCCCACAGAATGTATTGAAAGGCGGGAACAAGGCGCTATAGTATGCGTCAAACCGAAGAGAAGCAGGAACAACATCACACAATAACAGAGAGCGAACAGTCCACCAATTTGGCCCGGCAGCCCCATTCCCTCCCCCTCCCACTTCCCCAGGGCTGTCGGGCCTCTTTCAAACGTTCCCCCGTGTGACGGGGGGTGATGCAAGAGAAGGCGACGCGGAAAAAACCGCCTACATCGACCGAGCAGGAGACAGACAAAACAGCAATTTGGCCCGGCAGCCCATTCCCTCCCCCTCCCACTTCCCCAAGGCTGTCGGGCCTTTTTCAAACGTTCGATCAAGCAAGACCAAAACCCGCTCGATGAGACAATTTGGCCCGGTAGCCCCATTCCCTCCCCACTTCCCACTTCCCCAAGGCTGCCGGGCCTTTTTTGTGCTCCCCAGCTTCACACATTGGTTGGATTGCCAGAATTCAGACAATGAGTGAAAACGGATGGGTATAATTTGGCTGCGCACATGGCGATTAGACTCTTTTGGTACAGGGAAGAATCACGGATGGATGCTGAACTGAAAAGGGTTCTCGGTTGACGCGTATTTCAGCTGCGAACGCCGGATGAGCCGTGAATGCCTGTTTGATTCTCGACGCAAGGCGCTTATTGTTCAGCCTGCCCAGAGTGTGGGCTTGCAATACCAAAGGCCTTGCCGTGCCCCCCCTCCCCTCAAGGAAACCACCATGAACCGTTTTTCTCCCATTTGCGAGAAGTATCCGCACATCGTCCACGGGGGCGACTACAACCCAGACCAGTGGCGCCACGCACCGGAGATCATCGACCAGGATTTCCGGCTCATGCAGAAGGTCGGCGTCAACATCGTCTCGCTGGGCATTTTTGCCTGGTCCGCTCTCGAGCCGGCGGAAGGACGTTTCGAGTTTGAATGGCTGGACGACATCATGGACCGGATGGCGGATATCGGCGGCGTGGTCGCCCTGGCGACACCGACCGGCGCACGCCCACCCTGGCTGGCGCACCGCTGTCGGGAAACCTCGAGAGTGACCTATGCGGGACTCCGCGAGCCGTATGCGGGGCGTCACAACCATTGCTACACCTCGCCGGTCCTGCGGGAAAAGGTGCGCCTCATCAACGGCAAGCTCGCCGAACGGTATGCGGATCATCCCGCCCTCGGGCTTTGGCACATCTCCAACGAATACGGCGGGGAATGCTTCTGCGACCACTGCCTGGCCGCCTGGCGCGACTGGCTGCGCGAAACGTACGGGACGCTCGACGCGCTCAACGAAGCATGGTGGAGTGATTTCTGGTCGCACCGCTACTCGAACTGGGAGGAAATCGTCCCCAAGGACGGCGCGATCGAAGGCGAAAAGTTGGACTGGTCCCGCTTCGTGACGGACCGCACCATCGACTTCATGAACAACGAGATCGCCGCCGTGCGCGAATACTCCGACAAGCCGGTGACCACGAATTTCATGGGCACGTTCCCCATGCTCGACTATCGTCGCTTCGCGCCGCATCTGAGCGTCATCGCAAACGACTGGTACCCGGCCTACAACATCGACGGCGACCTCCCCGGTCAAGCCGCCAATTCGGCGTTCGTCCACGACCTCATGCGCAACCTGAAGGGGGGGCAGCCATGGATGCTCATGGAATCCACGCCCTGCACAACCAACTGGCAGACCACCGCCAAGCTCAAGCGCCCCGGCCAGCATCGGCTGGAATGCCTGCAGGCACTCGCCCACGGCTCGGATAGTGTCATGTACTTTCAATGGCGGAAGGGACGAGGCGCGACCGAAAAATTTCACGGCGCCGTCGTCGACTTCTCCGGCAGCGAAGACACCCGCGTCATGCGCGAGGTCGCCGAGGTCGGCCAGGTCGCCGATAAGCTGGACGACCTGGTTGGTCTATCCGCTGGAGCCGATGCTGCGGTGATATTCGACTGGGAGTCATGGTGGGCGCTGGACAAATCGCAGGGCCTCGGGAACCGCAAGAAACAGTATCTGGAGACGTGCAGGCAGTGGTATCGCTCCTTCTGGCGGCGCAATACGCAGGCGGACGTCATCGGGGACGAGGACGCGCTCGACGGCTACCGCCTGCTCGTGGCCCCCATGCTGCACCTGCTCAAGCCCGGCGTTGCCGAGCGGCTGCGCGCGTTCGTGGAAAACGGCGGCACTCTCGTGCTGACCTATCTGTCGGGACTGGTCGACCAACACGGGCGCTGTCTGACGGGCGGGTGGCCCGGCAATGGACTGCGCGAACTGACCGGAGTCTGGGTCGAGGAACAGGACGTGATCTACGAAACCGACGAACAGGCCCTCAAAGTCAACACCTCCAATGCCCCCTTCCTTGGTGCCCGCTATGCCGTGAACGACTACTGCGACCTCATGCATCTCGAAGGTGCCAGCCCGATTGCGACATTCGCAAACGACTTCTATGCCGGCTGGCCCGCCGTGACAACTCACGATGTCGGGAAGGGAACGACAGTCTACATCGGAGCGCGAACCGGCGACGACTTCGTCGACGCCCTGATCGACGGTTTGTGCACCAAAAACAGCCTTGGCTCGACGGCGGGAACCAAAGCGCCTCCGGGTGTTTCCGTCCGCGAACGAACCGACGGGAATACAACCTTTCTGTTCCTGCTGAACTTCACGCGCTCAAACGCGCCGGTTTCACTCGGCAGCGGGAAATGGACCGATGCGCTCGACGGCGCTGCAGCAGACGATCCGCTCATGCTAGCCCCCCTTGGATCGCAAATTCTCGTAAAACGGCAGTTTCAAGACTGATCGACGGGTTCCATCCGTGCCAGGCGCCAGCAGTACTGCAGGCATCCCTGCCTGTAGCGAACACCCCGTCTCGAACGGGCAGGGATGCCTGTTTAACATTGTTCTGCCGCAGAGCAATTTACGGCAGGACGAGAGTGGACATTTTGGGCGTGGCGGTCAGAGGGACGTGAAGGTGGCGCGCCGCGCCGGGACGAACTTCGAAGTGCAGCTCGGTTTGTTCCGTTCGGTCTCGCTTCATTTGCACAGTCCAGGTGCGGCGGGGATGACGGCGGTTGATGGCGAGTTCGCGCGTGTCCGCATTTCTGCGCAGTCGGACCTGCAGCAACGGCGTGGGGCCAAGTTCGGAGACAGCAAAGTTTGCGGTGCCATTGGTGCTTTCATCGAACCAGCGCACGCGCCCGCCTGCGCGCTGCTGAAGTGCGGCCAGCTCCCGCAGTTTGCGCTTGTTGTCGGGGGAGGTGCGCGCCGCCGGCAGCCAAAGCGATTCGGGACGATAGAGCGCAATCAGTTCGCGACCGCCGAGGAAGCATTCGCTTCGTCCCCGGCTGATGACCAGATGGGCAATGCGGTTGCAGCCGCGATGGCGAAGATACGTTTGCAGCGAACGGGACCAGGCATACCCGCCGGTGTTGATCACGGTCGGACGGCGAACGCCCTTGGCGAACAGAACGGTGGCCGGCGTGCGCAGTCCCGCGCCGTGGAATACCGTCGCCCGAGCAGGCAGCAGGGCGGGAAGGCTCAGCAGCCCGACCACAAGGACAACCAGGCCCGCTGCGCACGCGCCTCGGATGCGCGGAGACTGAATCAGGAGCAGGGGAAGAGCAAGGCCGTAATACGCGAATCCCACAGCGGCACCGGGACGAAGAACGGCCAGGCTGCCGGGAGACCGGCTGCCGACTTCGGCCAGCAGCCGGATGCCGCCGACAAGCAGATTCAGCACGCCGGCTAGAATGCCGTCCAGAGCGGTCACCCCCACAGAGGCGAGCGCGGCCTTGAGAAAGGCGACGACAAACGACGGGGTCAGCAGCAGCGAGATGCCCACGTTGACCGGAACGGTCGCCGGCGTGAACAGCGCGTTGGCGCACAGCACCAAGCCGGCACTGCCCAGCCAGGCCAGAAAACCCGCGCACAGCAGCTGGGTGCCGCAGTGAGCGGTCACCAGCATCCAGTGAGGCCGTCGGTGCGCGTCAGGCTTCCAGTACTCCTTCTCGAACAGGCTGCGCACCGCCGGCATCAATCGATGCCACCCAACAAGCAGAAAGCCGACGATGACGAACGAAAACTGAAAACCAATGCGAAGCAGGTTGAGCGGGTTCCAAACCAACAGAATGAGTGCGGCCAGCGCAACGGCCTGCAAGGGAAGCACGGGACGGAAAAAGGCGCGCCCCCAACAGTAGATGCTGATCATCAGCCACGCCCGCATTGCCGAAGGCGCGCAGCCGGTGATGAACACATAGCCGCCCAGCAGCAACGGCAAGAGAAACGCGCGTGCACGAAACGGAATCCTGAAAATCAGCAGAAAAACCGAGACTATGCCGGCGACAATGCCCGTGTGCAGACCGCTGATCGCAAAGACGTGAACGGTGCCGCTGCGCAAAAACGTGTCCACGGTCTCCGGATCGAGTGCGTACCGGAATCCCACCGTGAACGCCGCAAGCAAGGCGGCATTTTCAGGATGGACCCCGCTTGTTTCCCACTGCAGCCAGCGGTCGCGCCAACGGTAGACTAGACGAAGCGCGGCCTCCACGGGCCCCGCCACGCCGAGCCGCGTCATGCGCGTGGCGTGATATCGGTGCGACATGCCACGCGAAACCAGGTAGCCGGCATCGTCGAACCCGCCCGGAAAACGCGCCGGTTCCGGCCGCAGAAATCCGCCTTCGGCACGAAACCGTTCGCCATACTCCCAGCGTGGGGAGGCATCCTGACTGAGATCGTCGCACTGGGAGGCGTCCGGCAGTTTCACCAAGGTGCGCCCGGAACAGGTGCGCCACTCCGAGTCAATCCGGATTCGCTCAACCCGAGCGGCAACACGATTCGGCGGCTCAAGCCCATCCGTCTCGGCGTAGTCGCCGAGCGGTTCGGTGATCACCGCTTCAATCTCCGCTCCGGCATCCTCCCGGGGAAGAAAAAGAGCGTAGCCGTCGCTGAGACGCAACAGGTGCAGGCCGGTTGCAGCCAGCCCAACGAGGAGGACAAACACGCCGCGGCGCGTGACGGAAGGATGGGAGATGGCGGACAACGCAACGATGACGATTCCGCTGAAAAGCAGACCTCCCCCACCCTTCCAAACTCCTGCGGCGACAAGTACCAGGGCTACCCCGGACGCCATCCACAGCGCCGGTGGAAGCGCGGGAACCGTGCGAAATTCCGCTTTCAAAAAAACATTGTTCAAAGAAAGTTTCCCAAACGGATTCAGGCCAAGCTACTCGGGCACGATGATGCAGTCGCCCACCACGATTTCCTCGGCAGTGCACTGAGCGACGGCACCCTGCAAATAAAGCGGCTTGTCAGCATCCTTGGCTGCGCGGATGGCCGGCAGCAGATCGGCATTCATCCGGCAATGAATGCTGCCGCCAAGCCAGACATGGGCAACCTGGTCCGCGGCAATGATCTTGCGCGGCACTCCGCAAGCGCGGACGATTTTGTTTTCGAACTGATCGCGGAGATCGCCCACAGCGGTTTGCCTGATCTCCTGGTCGAATTTCTCGGCATCCAGTTGGAAATCGGGTTCCGGCACCTTGGCCGCATCCACCTCGTCCGCGTCGGCTTCCAGGTCCTCGGGTGCCTCCTCCCGATTCTCCAGAATTCGCCGCACTTTGTCGGCAGACAGCTTCTCCACATCCTTGACGGCGTCGGCGGTAAACCGACGACGCTTCCACCAGCGGTCCAGCAGAACGACTTCCCCCTGTTCTTCATCGGGCAGAAGCATGCCGTAGGCCTGTTTCCCGTTTTGGAGAGTGATATAGTGGTCGGGAACCCAGAAGCGAACCTGCCGGTGCAGCACCTCTCCAACGGAAATCCGCACGGCGCCGGACCGATCACCGGCCACTGGGTGGGCAACCCTCAACTCATGATCTCCCTCCAGCAAATCCGGAATGGCCAGCGGCTCTGACTCCATCCCCCCCTCGCCCGCTTGCGTAATCCCCTTGCGTACCCCGTCGACGCGCACGGTGCAGCCGGGGGGGAGACTGACAACTTCCAACGTGCCCAGCCGAGCCGCCAACTCAACCGTCTTTTCGGTGCCGTGGATTTCGCTGACCTCGACCACTATTTCCCGGCTTCCATATCCGTGCTTCTTCAGCGTGATCGGATGCTCCCCTTTGGGCAGGGTCGTGATCAGCACCGGCGTGGTGCCGAGCAGCTGCCGACCGTGAAGCACTGATGCTCCGGGGGGTACCGTCCTGATCTTCAGCGTACCCGGCTTCTGACGCAACGTAAAGGGTTTCCGCGGCTGGAGGACTCCGTCGTCGACAAGACGCTGGAGGTCCTCGTACCCCTCCTTTTTCAGGCGCAGTCGGTGTCGCCCGACCTCGAGTTCCACGGCCAGTGGAGTGGTCCCCGCCTCCTCGTCGTCGACAATGGCCGTGGCGCCGCTTGGCTCGGAACGGAGTACCGCATACCATGTGGCCGAAGAAGCCTCGGCCTGCTCGTCGGTGTCTGCGGCATCTTCCCCATCACCCTTCGAGGCCTCATCCCCGCCTGTCGCCGGGCCTTGCGGCGAGACGGACTCATCGTCGGGTGGATGGTCGAATTCGCCCCCTGATTCGTCGCCGAAATCTGGAGAGTCGCGACTTTCAGCCCAGAGACTGTCGTCATCCGTTTTGGCGGGATTCTCAATCTCGGCGACCGATTCCGACTCGGATTGCCCGCCTCCCATCGTCCGGCGCACATGGTCCACTCCCAGCGCCAGAAAGACGAGCAGAACCAACCCCAACGCAAGCACGCGGAACCACGGAAAGGGGGGCACATCAGCATACTCATCTTCAACTTCATCGGCCTGTTCCGCGGGGGCATCCGCCAGGGGTTCCGACTGCGTTTTGGCATCCGAATCGAGCGAGACCGCGTGGCGGCTGTGTTCCAGGTTTTTCAGCGAATCGATCAGCCGCGCTCCCGTCTCTTCGGCGCTGTCCTCGGAAAACAACAGCAGATTCCCCGAGATGCCGATGCGGTCTCCGGCCCGGATCGGCTGTTTGCCGGTAATGCGGTTTCCGTTCAGGCGAACGCCGTTGGTGCTTTCCAAGTCTTCGATGTACCAACTTTCGTTCTCGCAGATCAGTTTGCAGTGATACCGCGAAACCCCGTCCTGGTCGAGGGTGAGATCGTTACGCTGCCCTCGCCCGATGGTAAAGGACTCGCCGGAAATGTCCACGACACGCCCCTGGAAACGTCCTCCTAGAAATCGTAGTTTCATTCTGCTCACCTTTTTTTACGGTTTCAGGCCAACCATACCATATCATGCTACAGTATCCACTGTTTTCCATGGTCTGTCAAGCCCACTCACGGCGGTTCTCTCATGATCGATCTGCACAGCCATAGCACGTTTTCCGACGGCGAGTTGTCACCCGCCGAACTGCTCGCCCTCGCCCGCAGGCGGGGATTGCGGGCGCTCGCGCTCACCGATCACGACACCACGCAGGGACTGGCCGAGTTTGATCACACGGAAAACGACGGCATCGAACCAGTGCCGGGAGTCGAAGTGTCCGCCATGCTGGGGGCGGACACCATCCACATCGTCGGTCTGTTCATTCGACCCGACACCGAAACGCTGCAGAATCTCCTGCGGAAAATCCGTTCATCCCGCGATGAGCGCAACAGCAAAATTCTGCGCAGGCTGCGGTTTTTGGGCTGTCCAGTCGACGAACCGCTGTTGCGCGCCTGCGCGGGTGAAGGAGTGATGGGGCGGCCGCACATCGCCCGCGGTCTGGTAGCCGCCGGTGCCTGCTCGAGCATCCGCGAAGCGTTCAGCGCCTACCTGGGCTGCGGGGGGAAAGCCTACGTCAAACGCTTTCGTCCCTCGGTACGGACCGCCATCGAGGCAGTCCATGCCGCCGGCGGCGTGGCCGTGTGGGCTCACCCGGTCGGTGGAAGAGACCTTTCCGAATCGGTCCTGCGCGCGCGCCTCCAATCGCTCGGGGACTGCGGTCTGGATGCCGTGGAAAGCCAGTACAGCGACCACTCTCCGGAGCAGCGCCAAACCGTCGAAACCCTGGCCGGAAAAGCAGGCCTACTGCTCAGTGGAGGCAGCGATTTTCATGGCGAAACCATGCCCGGCATTGACCTGGGAGTCGGGCGCGGAGACCTAAACGTCCCCGATCAGCTCCTTCCCCTACTGCGGGCGCGCTCTGAAAAAATCGCCGCCGCCCAAAACGCATGACAACTGCGAACTCCGCAATTCCGCCAATCCCAAAAGCAACCGACACGTTGAACCTATAAGCCCAAAGAGACAGAAAAATATTCCGACAGCATCCGACAGCAACCGAAAGCCTCCGAAAGCAACCGACAACACGCAAGAGGCTCGAACCCTCCCAAGGAGAAACCCATTGAACAACGGACACGGCGCAATCGACATTGCGGGCATGGGCCTGGTCAGCTGCATGGGATGCGGCGTCAAAGCCGTTTACGAAGCCATGGTTCGCGGCGAATGCGGAATTCGCCCCATCACCCGCTTTGACGCCTCCGAGTTTCCCCAACCCGACGGCGGACAACTCAGCGAGGAGAACGAGAGCAAGCTCCGCGAACGCTTTCCGGACGACGACCTCGCAGCGGCAATGGTCCAGTCCGCCGGTATCGAAGCCCTCGGAGGTCTCGACACGCAGGCGAATCCGCGGCGCGGCCTGGTCCTGGCGACCAACTTCGGCCCCGTGGAAAGCCTGGAATGGAGTTGGCGGGAACGGCTCGACCTGGGAACGCTCGACGAGGACGCATTCGCTCTGTTCGACAACGTGACCGAACACGCCGCCCGCGCTCTTGGCTGCGCCGGACCGATCACCCAAATATCCATGTCCTGCGCCTCCGGCTGCGCCGCCGTGTTCCAGGCCAAACAGTGGATCGAACAGGACAGGGCCGACCAAGTCCTCGCCATCGGCTACGACATGATCACCGAATTCGTCTGGACCGGGCTGACCAACCTGCGCACCATCACCACCGACCGCATGCGCCCCTTCGACGCCAACCGCAGCGGCACGATTTTCTCCGAGGGCGCAGCCGCCATGCTGCTGGAACGCGGCGATCCAAATTCCGATCCGCGACGTCCGCAAATCGCCGGTGCCGCCGTCAACAACAACGCCTTCCACATGACCGCCCCCCCGAAGCAGGCCGAAGGCTCGCGGCGGGTCATGGCCGCGGCACTCCGGGACGCCGGGCTTGATCCCGCCGACATCGACCACGCATCCGCCCACGCCACCGCAACCGCCGCCAACGACGTCACCGAAGCCGCAGCCCTCCGCAATCTGTTCGGCGACCACCTCGATCAAATGACCGTGGCTGCCCACAAGTCCCAACTCGGGCACATGATGGGCGCCGCCGGCTTGGCCGAAGCCGTCATCACCGTCTGCGCGCTGCGCGCCGGCATCATCCCCCCCACCATCAATCACGAGGTGCCGGATCCAAAATGCAGGCTCGACTGCATCCCGGCAACCGCACGCCCCACAACCGCCCGAACCGCCATCACCAATTCCGCAGGGATCGGCGGCAACAACGGCGCACTGATTCTGACAGCCTGAGGTATTCATGTCCAAAACCATTCACATCCGCGGCGCCGGCGCCGTCCTGGCAGGCGACATCCTCGCCGGAGCACCGGTGCTGACCCACGCGCACTCTCTGCTGTCGCCCGGCCCCGACGGTGACCTGCTCGAGGGATTCGATCCCAAACCGTACATCTCCACCGTCAAGGGATACTTGGACGGCGCCGGCAAACTGGCCCTGGCGGCCGCCTCGATGGCCGTGGACGCCCAACGGGCGAAACTCAGCGAGCGCGGCGCGACCGTCGGCGTTGTCAGCGGAACCCGCTGGGGAGCGCCTGAATCCGGATTCCGATTCCTGCGGCAACTCGTCGAAAAAGGGCCGCATTTTGCCAGCCCGATGGTATTTCCCCACAGCTATGCGAACACCGCCGGCAATCTTGTCGCCATGGAATTCGGCTTCGCGGGTCCCCACATGGTGTATTTGGCACCCAACGCCGCCAACGAAGTCCTCCGTTGCGCGGCAGCCATTCTCGACCGCGGTCAGGCCTCGGACATAATCGCCCTCGTGTACGAGGCCGCCCCTCCCCATTCCATGCCCGACTCGACTCACCCCGTCAACGGCGCCATCGCCCTGTGGCTGACAACGGCCCCCCACGATGCTTTCGGAACTCTTGATGGCACGCTCGCCGATACCCAATCCGTCCCCTCCTCCGCTCCGGAAGGTGCCGTAGCCACACTTGCACGCGTGCTGCCAAACTGCGCCCACCCCCAACGACCATCCTGAAGAAGTTCCCGAGGCTGAGAGATCCCGGAGAAAATCTTCGGCCGCTGCCGGCAGCTGCCGGCAAGCTGCCGATCAGACCGATCATTGTCAATTTTTCGGTCGCTTTTCATTTGGGCAGAGGATGCAAAACTCGCGCGGGACGCGTTGAGAGGGCGAGACTCCGTCGAGCCCCGCCGTCGAACGAATGGCCAGGCAGGCCGCCTGCACCGGGGTAAGTAGAGGTCGACGCCCCAACGACCGGGCGCGGGTCGACGGGGCGCGGAGGCCGCGCCCTCTACTGTGGGTAGGGGCCGGCGCCTCGACGGCCCGTGTGGGGGGGGACGCATCCCCTTCGAAGGTACACTCGGGGTTCCAGCGTCGGCCGCCCCCCGGCTCGACGGAGTCTCGCTCTCCATCGGGGGGGCGGGATCACCATCGGGGTGGGGAGGATCACGCCGCCCCCCGCAATCAGAAAGGAATTGCCCTGTTTCTGTAGCCTTCCAACAGGAAACTCGCAAGGAGGCAGCTATAGTGACCAGACACGGAAATCTGAACACTGACACCTGAACGCTGAAACCATCCCAAATCTCATAAGAGGCCGACCTCGGGTGTAGCCTGATACCCTAGGGTTAGACTTGCCCCACACACCCACAACACGCTCCACGCATCACAAGGAGACACCCATGTCAAAACCCTACCGTAGTGCACGCACCACCCAAGGACGAAAAATGGCGGGGGCACGCGCGCTCTGGCGCGCTACCGGCATGAAGGAAGAGGACTTCGAAAAGCCGATCATCGCCATCGCCAACTCCTTCACCCAATTTGTTCCCGGCCACGTGCATCTGCACGACTACGGCCAGATGATCAAGGCCATGATCGACGAGGCAGGCGGCGTCGGGGTCGAGTTCGACACCATCGCCATCGACGACGGCATCGCCATGGGGCACAGCGGCATGCTGTACTCCCTGCCCAGCCGGGAATTGATCGCGGACAGCGTCGAATACATGGTCAACGCCCACTGCGCCGACGCCCTGGTCTGCATCAGCAGCTGCGACAAGATCACCCCCGGCATGCTGATGGCGGCCACGCGCCTGAACATCCCTGCCATATTCGTCACCGGCGGTCCCATGGAAGCCGGACGCGCCAAAACCAGCACCGGCGAAAAAACCCTCGACCTGGTCGACGCCATGGTCATGGGCGCGGATGACGACGTCTCCGACGAGGACCTGACCGCCGTCGAGCAGTCCGCCTGCCCCACCTGCGGCTCCTGCTCCGGAATGTTCACCGCCAACAGCATGAACTGCCTGGCCGAAGCCCTCGGCATCGCCCTGCCCGGCAACGGCACCCTCCTGGCCACCCACGTCCTGCGACGCCAACTGTTCCAAACCGCCGCAGTGCGCATCGTAACCATGTGCAAACAGTACTACGAGGAAGGCAACGAAGCCGTCCTGCCCCGCCGAATCGCCGACCGCAAGGCCTTCGAGAACGCCATGACCGTCGACATCGCCATGGGAGGATCGACCAACACGGTCCTGCATCTGCTTGCCATAGCCCGCAGCGCCGGGGTCGACTTCTCCATGCAGGACATCGACGAACTGTCCCGTCACGTGCCGTGCATCTGCAAGGTTGCGCCCAGCAGCTCGCACCACATCGAAGATGTCAGCCGCGCAGGCGGAATCCCCACAATCATGGGCGAACTCATGCGCCAAAACCTCATTCATCCCGAGTGCCCAACCGTGACCGGACTCTCCATGGGCGAGCAAATCCGCCGAAACGACATTCACGGCGACCGGGACTACACCTGCGAGGAAGCCCGCGAACGCGCGCTCTCCGCCCCAGCAGGGCGAAAATGCCTCGTAGGCTTCAGCCAGGATACCCGCTACGACGAACCCGATCTCGACACTGAAAACGGTGTAATCCGCGACACTGCCCACGCCTACAGCCAGGACGGCGGCCTGTGCGTGCTGCACGGCAACATCGCCGAAGACGGCTGCATCCTGAAAACCGCCGGCGTCGACGAAAGCATCCTGACCTTCACCGGACGCGCACGCATCGCCGACTCCCAGGACCAAGCCGTGGAAATGATCCTCGACGGCGACATCGCCAAAGGCGACATCGTGATTATCCGCTACGAAGGCCCGAAGGGTGGCCCCGGAATGCAGGAAATGCTCTATCCCACCAGCTACCTGAAGTCACGCCACCTCGACAAAGTCTGCGCACTGGTCACAGACGGTCGCTTCAGCGGCGGCACCAGCGGTCTCTCCATCGGCCACGTCTCACCGGAAGCCGCCGCAGGCGGCGCCATCGGTCTGCTTGAAGATGGCGACACCATCGAGATCGACGTGCGCAAGCGCTCGATCAACGCCAAGCTGCCGGACGGCGAGCTGGCCAAGCGGCGGCAGGCCATGGAGGCACAGGGTGATGATGCCTGGCGCCCCCGGCGGGATCGCCAAGTGAGCGAAGCCCTCCAGGCATACGGGCTGATGGCCACCTCCGCCGCCTACGGCGCCGTCCGGGACATCTCCCAAATTCCCCGTCGATAGATAACCATCGATGGTCTACGACGTGGCACCAACATTCCAGTCGGTGCTATGAGAAAAGAAAAGGGGCAGAGTCAGCATGACCTTGTCGGCGGTCTCGACAGTGGGTTCCCCTCACTGCCCGGGGTTGCAGTTTGAAGCTGGCTGCCTCAAAAAAAGGCCCGCCGAACATGTTCGGCGGGCCTTTTCGCTTTGTTGGTTTGATGCGGGACCGACTGGTTATTTGCCCATCAGGCGAACGAGGTCGACGCACTTGTTGGAGTAGGCGAACTCGTTGTCGTACCAGGAGACGATCTTGACCATGTTGCCGTCCATGATCATGGTGCTCTGCGCATCGAAGACGGAGGTGTTGCTGTCGCCGACGATGTCGGCCAGGACGATTTCGTCCTCGGTGTACTCCAGAACGCCCTTCATGGCGCCTTCGGCAGCTTCCTTCATGGCGGCGTTGACCTGCTCGGCGGTGACGGTGGTCTTCAGTTCGGCAGTCAGGTCAACCAGCGAGCCGCAGGGTGTCGGCACGCGCATGGCGCAACCGTTGAGCTTGCCCTTCAGGTCCGGAATGACCAGGCCGACAGCCTTGGCCGCGCCGGTGGTCGTCGGGATGATGTTCGTGGCGGCATTGCGGGCGCGACGCATGTCCTTGTGGGGGGCGTCGAGCACCTGCTGGTCGTTGGTGTAGGAGTGAATCGTGGTCATCAGGCCGCGCACGATGCCGAACTTGTCGTTCAGAACCTTGGCAACCGGCGCCAGGCAGTTGGTGGTGCAGGAGGCGTTCGAGACGATTTTGTCGCCGTCCTTCAGGGTGTCGTCGTTGACGCCGAAAACGATGGTTGCATCCACGTCCTCGGGGCTCTTCGACGGAACGGTGAGCAGAACCTTTTTGGCGCCGCCGGCCAAGTGCTTTTCAATCATGTCGCGGCTGCGGAAGACGCCGGTGGACTCGATGATGATCTCCGCGCCCTTTTTGTCCCAGCCCAGCGTGGCGGGGTCTTTCTCGGCGCTGACCCGAATTTTGCGGCCGTTGACGATCAGGGCGTCGTCGGTGTGTTCGACCGTGCCGTCGAAGCGGCCCAGGATCGAGTCGTACTTGAGCAGGTGTTCCAAGGCACTGGTGGGGAACAGGTCGTTGATCGCCACGACTTCCACGTCGTCGCTCTTTTCGACGATCCGGAAGATGTTGCGGCCGATGCGTCCGAAGCCATTGATACCGATTTTTACAGCCATGTGAGTCTCCTTTTCTTTCTGGGTTGCTGGTGCGGATTGCAGGTTTTCCATGGTTCCCTGAACCCCTTGAAAGGATTTCCGAGGAACCGCTTGCAGGCAGGTACTATAATCAGCTATCCGGTCAGAACAAATCGTCGAAGTAGGCGTGCGACTGGCGGGCCCACTCCCGAACCAGCGGCTGAAGGAGAAAGTCCTCCATTGACGCATCGAATTCGAAGCGGTGGTCGCAGTACGGGCAGTGCCCAAACCCTTCCACGTCGGAGCGGGTCAGCACCTCCCAGCAGCGCGGACAAACCAGGTAGTCCGAGCCGGAACGCGCGCCATAAGCGGCGTTTCCACGAATATTGCTGTGCGTGTCGGAATGACTCATGAGTTTATGAAATCGAAGGTTTGTTTTTCGTAGCTTTCCAAGTCGACCAGCGGCTCTCGTGCAAGCTCTTCGAGCATGGCCGCCTCGGCCACTCGCCGTGCAACTCTTGGGACAACGCGCACATCGAAAGGTTTCGGAATGACGTACTGCGGCTTCA
>CAZSBQ010000037.1:0-22395 GCA_964604795.1 uncultured Victivallales bacterium
CTGCGTGGTGCCGCAACAGAACCCAGTACTACAGGCATCCCTGCCTGTAGGCACAACCAGCTATAGTACTACAGGCATCCCTGCCTGTAGGCACAACCAGCTATAGTACTACAGGCATCCCTGCCTGTAGGCACAGCCGACTCCAGTACTACAGGCATCCCTGCCTGTAGGCACAGCCGACTCTAGTACTACAGGCATCCCTGCCTGTAGAACCGAACTGAATTGTCGCGACTACCGTCGCCTGTTTTCGGTATTGTCTTCCTTTGTTTTCTACAGGCAGGGATGCCTGTAGTACTTTTGAGGGGTGCCTGCGGCGCTTGCTTTTCTACAGGCAGGGATGCCTGTAGTACTGTTTATGGGATGCCTGTAGTACTTGGTTTGACTTATGCAGATTCTTTTCGACCAATTTTGCTCGTATGCCGACCGTGAGGCGTTGGTTTGGCGTGACCGTTCCTTTTCCTATGAGTGGTTGCTGGAGCGGGTGGAGCAATGGCGCGGATGGCTGGACCAGCATGATGTCGACGCGGGCAATGTGGTGCTTGCGGAGGCGGATTTCTGTCCGGATGCCGTTGCGCTTTTTCTGGCTCTGGTGCGGCGCGGCTGTATTCTGGTTCCCCTGTGTGCGCCCACGGAGGCTCAGCGCGAACGCTGCGCGCGCATTGCCGAGGCGGAGGTTGTGCTCCAGCAGGAGGAGGGCGGGCAGTTTTCGTGCACAAGGACAGGTCTGCTCGCCGAGCATCCCCATTTTCGCGAACTTCGCAACTGCGGGCATGCCGGGCTGGTGCTGTTTTCCTCCGGAACAACGGGGGAACCTAAAGCGGCAGTCCATGACTTCGTCCCCCTCCTGGAGCGCCTCGAGGGCGAGGGCAAGGCCTTTCGCGCGATCTCGTTTCTACTCTACGACCACATCGGCGGCATCAATACCATGCTGTACATTCTCGCGCACGGCGGGTGTTTGGTCACAGTCGAGAAGCGGGATCCCGACTCGGTGCTTGCCGCGGTGGAGAGGCATGGGGTCGAGCTGTTGCCGACTTCGCCGACGTTTCTCAATCTCATTCTTGTCAGCGAAGCCGACCGTCGGCACGATCTATCGTCTCTGAAGCGGATCACCTACGGCACCGAACCGATGCCGGAGAGCACGCTGCGCCGTCTGCATGACCGCCTGCCGCATGTGCGGCTACAGCAAACCTACGGTCTCTCCGAGGTGGGGATCATGAGTACGCGGTCGCGCAGTTCGGACTCGCTGTGGATGAGCATCGGCGGGGACGGCTACGAAACGCGGGTTGTTGACGGCATGCTGGAAATCAAGTCGCGCTCGGCGATGCTGGGGTATCTCAACGCGCCGTCGCCGTTCACCGAGGACGGCTGGTTTAAAACCGGGGATGCCGTTGAGGTCGACGGGGAGTACATGCGCGTTCTCGGGCGCCGGTCCGAGCTGATCAACGTCGGCGGGGAGAAGGTGTATCCGGCGGAGGTCGAGGCGGTGCTGGAGGATATGGAGTGGATTCTGGAGGCGCGCGTGTACGGCGAGAGGAATGCTCTGACCGGGCAGATCGTCTGTGCCGACGTGGTGTTTGCGGAGTCCGCACCGCCGGAAAAGGAGGCGCGGACAGCGATTCGCCGGCACTGCGCGAGCCATCTGCGGCGCTACCAGGTGCCGGTGCGCATTCGCGGAGTCGAGGCGCCGCTGCACTCGAACCGCTTTAAAAAGCGGCGCTGACTCACGCTTTTCTGCACTGAACCGAGCCAAGAGGCGAACCGAATAACTTTGGTTCGTCTTTTTTATTTTTGGATCCGCAGGGTGCTGCCACTGCTTCAGGTTAGGATGGGGGGGGCGGCATGCCGCGGATGAGGGTGTAGAGGCGGTGTTTGCGGCGCAGGAAGCGGGATAGAGCGGGAGCGGCGCCGGCCAGGGATGCGCCGAGGCAGAGCAGGGCGAAGACGTCTCCGAACCGGGTATAGAAGGTCAGCGGCAGGGTTTGCGGAGCTTGCAGGGGGTAGACTTTTCCGGCGCGGATGAAGCGATTGCCGCTGTCTTCGTCATACAGCAGTCCTTCGACGCGTCCGTCGGCCTGGATTAGACAGGTGTCGCTGTTGTTGCCGGAGCGCATTAGGGGCCGGCGGTTTTCCACAGCCCGAAAGACGGCGTGGATCATGTGCTGCCGTGAGCCTGCGCTCTGTGCGTACCAGGCGTCGTTGGTGAGGGTGAGCAGCACTTCCGCACCGCGCCTGGTGAATGTCCGGCTGATGTGCGGGAAGCAGTCTTCGTAGCAGATGTTGACACCTGCCCGGATTCGTCCCGGCAGTCGAAAGAGGGTGTGCTCGCTTCCGGCGGTCAGGCTGCGTCCCATGCCGATCCAGTCCGCAAGAAAGGGCAGCAGCTCTTCGAAGGGGGTGTATTCGCCGAAGGGGACCAGGTGCATTTTGTCGTAGTGCTCCAGGATGTCTCCGGTCGGCCCCAGCAGGAAGGCTGAGTTGAAGCCGTTCGGCGCGGCGTTTCGGTCCGTTTCGTCGCCGCCTTCGCCGTTTCCCCCGTTCGTCGGCGGAAACCGATAATCGATTGAGCCCATCATCAGCGGCGTTCGGGTGTCGCGGCACAGCGTCTCAACCATGCGTGCGTAAGTTTCGTCATATCGGAGGGCGGCCGGCACGGCGGTTTCCGGCCACAGCAGCAGATCTGGTTGGTCGGTGCGGACCAGCGAGCGGGATATTTGGTCATAGGCTTCCAGGGCGACCGGCAGCATTTCCTCGCCGCGTCCGCGCGACTGGGGGATGTTCCCCTGCACCGCGCCGATGCGCACCGTGCGCTCGGACAAAAGCGGCGGCGGATACAGGAGCGCCGCTCCCCGCGGCGCTGCGAAGGTCAGGATCAAAACCGCGGCGAGGACCGCGCCGCGAGGTACGCAAAGCGTCCACTGGCGGCGCCAAACCGCCAGCAGCAGACGTGCCAGGCTGAGGTTGACCGCCAGGATCAGAAACGAGAGCCCGTACACGCCCGTGACGGTAACCAGCGGCAGGAGTGGGCGCTGCTGCCACTGGGAAATGCCCGCGAATCCCCACGGCAAGCCCGTGAACAGCCAACTGCGGATCCACTCAAGCGTCACCCACAATGCCGCAGGCAAAAGCACACGCGCCAGTTCGAGCAGCCGGCGGCGGCGCCGGGAAGGCGCCGGAAAGCCGCCAACCGCCGCCGAGGGGGAGCGTCCTTCCCCGTCGTCCGGACCGGTGACATCCATCGTTGCGAACTTCGCAACGGCGATGTACCACAGCGCCGGAAAAACCGCGATTACGGCGCCGAGAAGGAATCCGGCAAAAAAGCCGACTTCGTTGAGCCAGCCGAACAGCGTCAGGCAGTGCGCCAGGCCGAGGACCGCGCCGCCGACAATGCGTCCGCGCAAGTCGGCCGTCGGACCGGCCAGCAGCGCGGGCAAAAGGGCAACCCACGCCATCCACGCCCATTCCAGCGGCGGGAACGCGGTGGTCAGCAACAGCCCCGAAAGTAGGCAGGCCAATCCGCGCAGCCAAGGGTCGAACCGAGCGATTCGGACTGTCCGCGTTGCCGGCGCGACCGATGCGGGGAACCGCCCGCCGTCGCGGATGGATGCTGCGGAGTTCGCATCGCCTTGATTCATCGCGGTTTCCCGGTTGTTTGTTCTGCTAGCGCTGCGCGGTCACGGTGTCGCCGCCTTTCATCCACACTTTGCTGCCGTTCCCCGGCTTGGAGCCGCCGACAGGGTTGCGGTTTGCATCCAGAAACACGATGCAGGCGTCATCCGGTGAGGATACCGCTCCGAATTCGCGCGCACGGAACCCCCAAAACTGCCAGAGTGATTCGGCGAACTGAAACCGCATCTCGTAGTCCTGAGCCATAAATTGGGGATGAACGACCAGGTAGAGAATAGCCGCACCGTTTTGCTGATGGGCGAACACTTTATTAGCCACTTTTCCGCCAATCCGGCGATGCTGGACTTCCAGCCAGTCGGCAAATGCCTTCACCAGCGGCTGGATTGACGCGTCGGACTCCTCGGGGGTGGGATCAAATTTCATGCTCGACTTGCTGCTGCGGGAGGATTTTTGGTTGGGCGTTTCGGCATTGACGGGATCGCGGGTGGCGGAGTCCGGCTTCGCGGATGCCGTTTCGGGTGCGTCGTCGGGAGGCTGTGTCTCCGAATTTGCGGTTTTGCGCTGTTCGCGGAAGGCAAGAATCTCCAGCGCTCGGTTTGTCGCCTCGCGGGACGGGAAGAACCGTTTGATTTCCTTGGGGTGCAGGGAATCAATGGGCACGCCCAGGTTTCCGTACTGCGTTTTCAGGACCAGGCGGCCGGGGCGGACCTCGACGAGGCGACCCACCAGGCTTTCGCCGTCGCGGGTGCGAATGGTGTAGGTGGCGCCGGGTTCCGGTTTCGGGAGCACCTCGAGGACATCCTCGTAAATGGATTCAAACTGCTTTTGGAGGGGTGTTTGCGCCTCGGGATTGCGGGTGAACTCGTTGGCGTGGGACTCACTGGCGGAAGCCGGATCGTCCGGATCAGACCGATCAGACCGATCAGACCGATCAGACCGATCAACCCGATCCGGAGTGGAAAACAGGGAGTCGTACCCTTCGCGAGGTTCGCCGGGAGTGTGCTCCCGGTCCGAGAGGTAGGCCGCCACTTGCTCGCGCACTCGCGCGATCCAGCCCTGCCATGGGCCGACCATGTCGAGCGCTATGGGGATACCCGCGAGCACAATGAGCCAGGCGATTGCCCGGAAGAGTGCCAGGGCGGAGTTGTTGTTGCTTGGGCGCGGACTCATTGTCGGAGGCTCCGCGCGGCGGAATCAACAGTGTTGTGCAGCAGCATGGTGATGGTCATCGGTCCAACCCCGCCCGGCACGGGCGTGATGTGGGCCGCCTTTTCGGACACCGAGGCGAAGTCGACGTCGCCCACCAGCCGATATCCGCGTTCGCGCGTGGCGTCCTCAACCCGATTGACCCCCACGTCGATGACCGTGACTCCCTCCTTCACCATGTCGCCGGTGATCATGTTCGGACGTCCGACTGCGGCAATCAGGATGTCGGCCTGGCGGGTAATGGCCGCCATGTCCCGAGTGCGGGTGTGGCAGACCGTGACCGTGGCGTTGCCCAGTTCGTTTTTCTGAATCAGCAGATTGGCCAGCGGTTTGCCGACGATGTTGCTGCGCCCGACGATGACGGCATGCGCGCCCTCGGTGGGCACGCCCGTGCGCTTGAGCAGCTGCAGGATGCCGTGCGGGGTGCAGGGCAGAAAACCGGGTTCGCCGACCATCATGCGTCCCACGTTCATGGGGTGAAAGCCGTCCACATCCTTGTCCGGGTTGATCGCCAGCAGCACGCGGTGCTCGTCAATGTGATCGGGCAGCGGCAGCTGGACCAGAATGCCGTGAATCTTCGGATCGTTGTTCATGCGTTCGACCAAGGCGAGCAGCTCCTCTTCGGAGGTGTCCGCGCTCAGGCGATTGTCGTCGGAATGGATGCCTGCCTTGGCGCAGGCCTTTTCCTTGGCGGTGACGTAGGATTGGGAGGCGGGGTCCTCGCCCACCAGCACCACGCCCAAGCCGGGGGTTGCCCCCTGGGCGGCGAGAGCGGCCGTTCGGTCCTTGATTTCCTCGCGCATTTTTTGCGCGATCTTTTTGCCGTCGATAAGCTGTGCGGGCATGTAGACCTCCGTATCTGTCGTTAGCGTTTGTGCAGAAGAGCCGTTTTGCCGAACAATAATTCGCAAAAGCGCATTTCTCAAATCCGTCCGGCAAACCCTTCGCTCCAGTCGTCCGCAATCGGCAGGCTGATGCTGTCCAGAAAGGGGTTCCCGCCTCCACTATCCTTGCGGCAGTGGTGCGAAAGTTGTCGAAAAGGGCATTTTTTTGCCCTTTTTCCAAACGTTCGCTCCACCGGATCAAGCCCGGTGGCGGCGCTTTGAACCCAACAGCCAGGTCCAAACCTTAAAATTAACAGCCACCTGTCGCGTTGGCGCCAATCCGTGTTATTGTTCCGCGTTGACTGAAAACCGATTTTTGCCGAACCTTGGCAACACTGAAAAGGATGCATGATGAGCGATCCACGCTACGACACGTTTATGGGACACGGCCCCAAGCAGATACAGCACTGGGAACATATATCCTGTCCCGATGCCGAAACCTACCTGGCAGGCATCGATTACTACGAACATCCGCGCCAGTGCCGACTGAAGATACGGGAGCTCTACCCGCAGCTCGGACTCGGAGTCCCCGCAACGGATGAACCGAAACCGAAGCTCACCGAGCAGGACGACAAGGGCTGGGGACGCTGGGGCGACTCCTACCGGGATTCCTGGCAGCAGCATGACGCGAGCCACCGGTTCGACAGCCTCGACGAGATGCTCAAGTTCAGCCCCCTTGAGCAGGCGGATTTCACTGGCTGGAATGTCGTTGTGGACGGCGACTACAGCAGCGAAGAGGTGATCTTTCAGCGCTACCGTCAGAATTATCCCGCTGAATGGGGTGACACGGCCCCCGCAGGAAGTTCAGTCTCGACCTCTTTCTATAACACAATGTTCATGTGGCCAATGCTCGTATTCGGCTATGAAAATTTCATGTTGCTGTGTCTCGAACCTGAATTCGAGCGGATCATGGATGAATTCGCCGAAATCAATCGCCGTGTCTTTCGCGCGTTCGCGCGCCTGCCGATCAACTTTGTCGTCTGTCACGATGACATCGTTCTGACAAACGGGCCGGTCTGTTCCCCCGAGTGGATGAAAAAGCACATATTCCCGCGCTACGAAGAATTCTGGGGAATCCTCGGGGATGCCGGAAAAGAAGTCATCTTTATGGTGGACGGATGCGTGGACGCATTCGTCGATGATGTCATGGCGTGCGGGGCGCGGGGCATCATCAGCGAACCCTACACCAACTATAAAGCAATCGCCCGTCGCTACGATAATCCGTTCATCGCCGGCGAAGGCGACAACCGCGTGCTGATGCGCAACGATCCGGCCGAGATTCGCAACATGGTTGATTCCATGGCCGAAACCGGCAAAATGTCCGGCGGCTACATGATGTGCGTGGGGAATCATATCCCGTACAATGTTCCAGGCGAAGCGGTGAAGCGATACCTGGATTTGTCTGCTGAATTGGCATACCGGTAGGCGCACGGGGCATGTCCATCAACGTCGGACCGACTTGGGGACAGGCAATTAACGGATCTCACCGCAGTTTCGACTTCCAGGCGGAGACTCGTGCGTCGGGGTTGCCGACCCGCAGGCGCCCGACGCCGCCCCGTCGAACAGATTCCGCCGCATCCTGGACATTCGGGGTTGCAGTGAGCGGCAACCCCCGGCTCGACGGAGTCTCGCCCTCCCGGCGGATAGAACCTTATAGTGCCTGTTCCCATATTCGTTTCTAACGTGTAAAATGTTTTTCTGCAACAGATTGTGTGGGCAATGAAAAACTCGCGCGGGACGCGTTGAGAGGGCGAGACTCCGTCGAACCCCGCCGTCGAACGAATGGCGAGGCAGGCCGCCTGCACCGGCAAACGCATCGCCATCGGGAGGCCGACACGGGGCGCGGAGGCCGCGCCCTCTACATTGTATGGGCCGGCGCCCCGACGGCCGGGGCTGCACGGGGCGCGGAGGCCGCGCCCTCTACATTGTATGGGCCGGCGCCCCGACGGCCGGGGCTGCACGGGGCGCGGAGGCCGCGCCCTCTACTGGGTAGGGGCCGACGCCTCGACGGCCCGCAGGGGGGGACGCGTTCCTTTAGAAGGGACACCCGGGGTTCCAGTGTCGGTCGCCCCCCGGCTCGACGGAGTCTCGTCGCCCCCCGGCTCGACGGAGTCTCGCCCTCCATCGGGGGGGGCGGGATCACGCCGCGCCCTCCCTCAGAAAGGAATTGTCCTGGGCACATCCTTTGGTGTTGTGGTTTTTGTTGCGGTTGGGAGTATGGTACCACTGCGTGACGAAGCCGCCTGCTTCAAGAGCGGAAAGGGCGGTCGTCGTCCCGCATCGCACGCCCTGTTCGGCGGCATGACTGCCGGCCATGACGATACCGGGCTCGAACAGGGATCCGTTTTGCCAACTCCTTCATTTTCTGCGACTGGCCAATGATCACAATTAACAAGCAACGGCTGGGCATCACGATGCTGGGCAGCGGCAGTTCGGGAAACGCCATTGTTCTGCACGCGGACTCGGGAAGCGTTCTGGTCGACGCCGGTTTCAGCGGCAAGGAGTTGCAGCGGCGGTTGGACTTGGCGGAGATCGAGGCGTCGAGCCTCCGCGCCATTCTGGTCAGCCACGAGCACGGCGATCATGCCAAGGGGGTGGGCGTGCTCGCCCGGCGGTGGGACTTGCCCGTCTACGCCAATCGGCAGACGGCCGAAGTGCTGTGCCGAAAGAAGAATGAGTTCCCGGCACTGCGCATCTTCACCGCGGGCCAGGCCTTCGAGGTCGAGGGGTTTTCCGTCGTTCCGTTTTCGATTCCGCACGATGCGGTGGATCCGGTGGCCTTCACTGTGCATTGGGGGGACCGAAAGGTGGGTATCGCCACGGACCTGGGACACGTGAGCCGCGTCACCGCTCACCACCTGCAGCAGTGCGACGGATTGGTCCTGGAGAGCAATCACGACGTGGCCATGCTGCGCGACAGCGACCGACCCTGGTCGCTGAAGCGGCGGATTCTGAGTCGGCACGGCCACTTGAGCAACGAGGCGGGCATGCAGCTTATGGCCGATGTGCTGGATGCGCGGACGCGATATGTCATTTTCGGACACGCCAGCCGCGAGTGCAACCGCTACGAGCTGATCGAGGAAGCGGTCGGCGCTCGCTTGAGCGAGCTTGGGCGCACGGACCTGAGCACGTTGGTGGCGCGCCAGGACGAGGTGCTGGAAACCTGCTGGCTCGACGGAGGTGCGCGGTGATCGAGAGCCTGGACATTGAAGGCGGCGTTCCGCTGCGCGGCACGCTCAAGGCGGCGGGCAACAAGAACGCCGTGTTGCCCATGATCGCCGCGGCACTGCTCACCGACGAACCGGTGATACTGGAAAACGTCCCCGACATCGGGGATGTGCATACCTTGGCCGAGCTGGTCGCCGGGCTTGGCGCCGATGTGCGCTGGCAGGCCGGCGAAGGGCGCTTGCGCATTCATGCGGTCGAGGTGAATCCCGATCACCTGTCCTTCGATCTGTGCCGGCGCATCCGCGCAAGCATCCTGCTGGCCGCGCCGATTCTGCTGCGCGCCGGCCGATGCGCCATCGCCACGCCCGGCGGTGACATCATCGGACGCCGGCGGCTCGAGTCGCATCTGGTCGGCTTGCGGCAACTGGGCGCGCAGGTCGGCGGCGAGGAGCCGATCACGTTTGCCGCCGAGCAGGGGCTGCACGGCGGCGAGGTGTTTCTCCCCGAGGCGAGTGTGACGGCCACGGAACAGTTGCTGACCGCCGCCGCGCTGGCCCGAGGACGAACGGTGCTGCGCAACGCGGCCTGTGAACCGCATGTCTGCGAGGTCGCGAGCATGCTTGCGAACATGGGCGCGCGCATCGAGGGCATCGGCAGCAATGTGCTGACCGTGGAGGGCTGCGAACGCCTGGGCGGCGGCACGTTCCGGGTTGGATCGGACCACACCGAGGTCGGCAGTTTTCTGGCCCTGACCGCGGCCACCGGCGGGGAGATCACGATCACCGACATCGATCCGGATCATTATCGGCATTCGCTGGTGCTGCCGGTGTTCGACCGACTGGGTGTGTCCGTGCAGCTTGAGGGCACGTCGATTTCGGTGCGCGCCGAGCAGTCCCGGCGCATCGGTCCGGACCCGTCCGGCGGGTTGCCGGTCATCGACGACGGACCGTGGCCCAAATTCCCGTCCGACCTCATGAGCGTCATGCTCCTGCTGGCCACGCAGGTGGAGGGCACTGCCCTGTTTTTCGAGAAAATGTACGAGAGCCGGATGTACTTCATGGACCGGCTGATCAGCATGGGAGCGCGGGCGGTGATCTGCGATCCGCACCGGGTGGTGGTGTGCGGACCCTCGCGACTGCACGGCATCGAAATCGCCAGCCCCGACATCCGCGCCGGCATCGCGCTCATCGGCGGCGCCCTGTGCGCGGAGGGACGAAGCGTCATCCGCAACGTCCACCTCGTCGACCGCGGCTACGAGGCCATCGACGAACGATTGAGAGCCCTCGGAGCAAGGGTGGTGCGCCGTGGCTGACAAGCGCTGCAACGACAACGACGCCGCCATCGCAGGCGCCCTCGATCGCAAACGGCCGGCGGAGCAGCGCGAGCGGCTGCGGCGCATGGATCCCGCCGATGTGGCCGACCTGCTCGAGGATGCGCCCGCCGACTCGCGGGACCGCATCTTCGAAATGCTCGATGTCGACCAGGCTTCGGATGTGTTTGTCGAGCTGCAACCCGATGTCGCCGATGATCTCGCCGAGGGCCTTTCCCCGGAGGAATTCGCCGACTTGGTCGACCAAATGGCGCCGGATGACGCCGCCGACGTGCTCGCCGACCTGAAGGAGGACCAGCGCGCCCGCGTGCTCGCCGCCATGGAGGACGGCGACGCCGTGGCCGAGCTGCTGCCGTTCGCGGAGGACTCCGCAGGCCATGTCATGACCACCGAGGTCTGCGCCATGACCGGCGACACCACCGTCGCCCAGGCGCGCGAGGAATTTTCCGGCAGCGAGGGTGCCGATCCCTATTTCTACATCTTTGTCGTCGATGATCCGTCGGAGCGTCGGCTGCTGGGACTGCTGCCGGCCACGGCGCTGCTCAGCGCCGAGCCGGACAGCACGCTCGAACAGCTCGCCGAGTCCGATTTCGTCGCCTGCTGCATTGACGAC
Source organism: uncultured Victivallales bacterium (assembly GCA_964604795.1). Classification (GTDB taxonomy): domain Bacteria; phylum Verrucomicrobiota; class Lentisphaeria; order Oligosphaerales; family CAZSBQ01; genus CAZSBQ01. The sequence goes on from CAZSBQ010000037.1 coordinate 10,826, forward strand.
GACCAGGAGGAGGTGGCTCAGACGTTCCGCAAATACGACCTGTGGGTTCTGCCCGTGCTGACTCCCGAAGGCCGGCTGGCCGGACGGATCACCGTGGACGACGTCATGGACGTCATGCACGAGGAGGCGGACGAGGACTTGGCCTACATGGTGGGGGCACCGGACATTGACGAGGATGAGGATTCCCCGTTTCGGATCGTTCGTCTGCGTCTGCCCTGGCTGGTGATCACGGTGTTCGCCGGCATCGGCAACAGCATCATTGTCACAAAAATGCTGGCGTCGGTCGACAACATCGTGGCCATCGCCGTGTTTGTGCCGGTCATTTTGGCGATGGGCGGCAATACCGGCATGCAGTCCTCCGCCATTGCCGTGCGCGGCATCGCCCTCGACGCCCGGCGGTACCGCCGCCTGCTGCGGCTGGTCGGGCGCGAGATGCTGGTGGGCGCCTGCCTGGGCGGCTGCTGCGGCATTCTGGCGGGCGGGCTGGTGTTCAGCGTCGTCGTGCTGACCGGGGCCGACACGGGCGGGTTGAATCCGGTTCGGATCGCCGGCTCGGTCAGTCTGGCCATGGCGCTGGCCATGATGTTCGCAAGCAGCTTCGGGTCGATCTTTCCCATTCTGCTGCATCGTCTGCACGTGGACCCCGCCGTAGCGTCGGGGCCGTTCGTCACCACCAGCAACGACCTGTCCTCCGCCGCCATCTACTTCCTGATTTGCTACCTGCTGTTATGAGTGTAACCGATGTGACAATCGAACGCGCGAAGCCGCTTCGGATTCGTCTGGCGCTGCTGGCGCTGGCCGCACTGCTGGTGGTGCCGCAGCTTTTTCAGACGCCTCTCGCGCCGTCGGAGGCGATGGCGACCGGGGCGGCACGTGAAATTCAAACCGAGGGTGAGTTCACTCGCCTACGCCATGTGGGCCGTCCGGTCCACCAGAATCCGCTGTATGCTTGGTTGCTGTCCGTGTTCGACCTGGGAGACGCGCCCGCCTGGGCGGTTCGGCTGCCGTCGGTCGCGGCCTGGCTGAGCCTGGCTGGGCTTGCGTATTGGGGAGCTGCGGCGTCCGCGGGGCCGTTTACGGGCTTCATCGCGGCTTTGATTCCGCTGACCAGCGTTGCCGGGATCGCGTTCGCTTCGCGGGCAAACAGCGACATGTTGTTTGCGGTTCTGTTGTTTGCGGCGTGGCTTTGCTGGTACGGTCTCGGCACGGTTCGCGGGCGCTGGAATTGGGCGTGGGTGGGCTCCGTTCTGTTGGTGGCGCTGGCATTTTTTGCCGGCGGGGCACGTGCTTTTGCGTTCTTTTATCTTCCTCTGCTGCTGCTGCAATTGCCGGTGAAGGCGCGGGAGCAGATGCTGCGCTGGGGACATCTTCTTGCCCTGGTGTTGGCGTTGGCGCTGTGCGGCACCTGGCTGGCCCACTCGCTGCATCATGCCGAGGTGGTCACGTGGTCGCAGTTGGTCGAGCGCGCGGTTCAGGCGCAGGATGCGGGCTACCGACAGCGCCTTTGGCAGTTCCCGCTGCGCGTGCTGGGTTGGGGGTTGCCTTGGACGGTTTTTGCCTGGCCTGCATTCTGTCTGGCGTTCCGCAGTGTGGAAAAGGACAGGGAGCAGGCGTGCTTTTTTCGCACGGTGGTGGTTGTCGTGTTTGTCTCGTGCTGGCTGTTGTCCGGAGTGTCGGCCGACGGTATGCTGGTTCTGCTGGGCCCCTTTGCAGTGCTGACGGCCATAAACTATGAAAGCTTGTTGCGGCGGCATGCGGCATCATACCGTCGACTGCTTAGGGGCCTGTCGCTCGTCGGTTCCGCAGTCGCGTTTGCCGCAGTCGCGGTTTCGGTCCTGCTGTTGACGGGATGGGTTGAAATTCCCGAACTCACGCCGTTTCAGGTGTCCATTTTAGCGGCGAACGCCGTGGTGTCGGCCGGTTTTGCCGGGTTTTTGCTGCTGTGCCGCGGCCGCGCCGTCTGGATACGCGTTCTGCTGCTGGCGGGAGTTGCGGTCACCTCGCATTGCAGCTTTGCTCTGCCCGTTCAGGCACTGCGCCGGGAAAGTCCGCCTCGGATTGCCCGGCGGCTGAGGGCGCACGTTCCACCGGGCAATCCGATTCATGTCGCCGGCGATTTGCCAATTGCGGTTCTCAGCCATTATATTAACCGCCCGCTGGTTCCTTGGGAATCCAGCGAATCGGCGACACGACGGACCCCGCGCATCCTTCTTCTCACCACGGGGGATCCCCCCGTACGCGAAGACCTGCAGTGGTACCCGGTTGGCCGGCCGACAGCTCTGGGCGGTGAGGCGAATCTGGTTCAAATGTCCTGGAAACCGTCCCCCGGAACGCTGCTTGAAATAACCGGCGTTCCCCCTCAGAGCGCCGACGCTGCCGAAGTTGCGGGGGCGCACTGGATGCAGTTGTACGAAGGCTTCCCCCGAACCCTCAGCGCCGAGCCATGAAATTTCCAACCATCAAACGAAGTGAGCGAGTTTCACCATCATGTTCAATAAAATCATCAGCGGACTGGCCCGGTTGATCAAACCGGACGACGACAGCCCGCAGCGGAAATCCAAGCACGCCCCGGCACCCGAACCGTCCCAAACACCCGCGGAAAAACCGCAGGCGCCGGCGCAGGACAAAGCCAAACACGACACCCGACAACCCTCTTCGCCATCCCCCAAACCCAAACAAAAAATCCCCGCGAAATCCGCAAATCAACCGCAGCCCTCGGCCGCGGCCGCGCCGAAAAACGAACCGCAACGTTCGGCGCCGAAAAACGCGAAATCGCCCGCTGCGGGCCCCGCTTCGCTGCACAAGGTGAAGCCCTTGCCCGAATCCCCTTTGCCGAAAACCGAGTTCGCGAACTTCGGCCTGGCGGCGGAAATCGTCGCGGCCACAGTGGACCTCGGCTTCTCGGAATGCACACCCGTGCAACGCCTCACTCTGCCGCATTCCCTGAAGGGCAGCGACCTGCTCGCGCAGGCGCAGACCGGCTCCGGGAAAACGGCGGCCTTCCTCATCACCGCTCTGCAGCGGTTCCTCAAGGGCGAACTGAACAACAAGGAAAGGCGTCCCTCCGTTCTCGTGCTTGCCCCCACCCGTGAGCTGGCCCGGCAAATCCAGCAGGACGCCGTCGGTCTGGCCGCCTACACGCACGTGCGCACTCTCGCCGTCTACGGCGGCATGAAGTTCGGCGAACAGCAGGACGAACTCACCAAGGGCATGGACATCGTGGTCGCCACCCCGGGACGGCTCCTGGACTTCATGAATCGCCGGGTCGTCGACCTCTCCGCCGTGCAGCTGCTGGTGATCGACGAGGCCGACCGCATGCTCGACATGGGCTTCATCCCCGATGTCCGCCGCATCGTCCGCGCCCTGCCGCCGCGCGAAAAGCGCCAGACCATGATGTTCAGCGCGACCCTCACCAGCGACGTGCGCAAGCTGGCCGACTCCTGGACCGTCGAGCCCGAAACCGTCGAGATCGAGCCGGACAACCTGATCCCCGAGGAAGTTGAGGAACGCGTCTATTCCGTCGCGGCTCGGGACAAACTGGCGTTGCTGCTGCATACGCTCAACACCGAGGAGAGCGAGCGCGTCCTGGTCTTCTGCAACCGGCGCGACAGCTGCGACAGAGTCCATCGGCAACTGCTGAAGTACGGCGTCAACAGCGCACTGCTCACCGGCGACGTGCCCCAGAAAAAGCGCGAAAGCGTCCTCGAAGCCTTTCGCGAAGCCCGCATCCGCGTGATCGTCGCCACCGATGTCGCCGGCCGCGGCATCCACGTCTCCAATATCACGCACGTGGTCAACTACGACCTGCCCTACGACGCCGAGGACTACGTCCACCGCATCGGACGCACCGGCCGCGCGGGCGTCAAAGGCGTGGCCCTGAGCTTCGCCTGCGAAGAGGGCGGCTTCGTCATCCCCGACATCGAGGAATACATCAAACGCGAGCTTCCCACGCAGTCACCCGAGCCAGACTGGCTCAAGCTGCCCCATCCCCAGCCCGGCATCGCCGGCCGCCAGCAGTCCGAAGACCCCGGCCCCCGCAAAAACCGCCCCGACAATCGCCGCCGCCGTCGCAATCCCCACCGGCGCTGAGCGGCCTTCTGGCGCCGGCGGGCCTCCGCCGGTGATTGTCGTGGCTCTGCCTTTTAGGCGGAGCTGTGGAATTTTGCCTGCACCGAGGCAGTTGAACCGGTCGAACACCCGGCTCATGCGGAGTTGCTCGGGAAGAGTCCAACGCAACTTCAGAACTCTTGATCTCGCGGAAGATTCGGTGGAACCGAATTGCCTTCGGGCTGAGTCTGAAAGACCGCCCATTATGCTGCAAAGCTGGAGTCGGTACGCTGCGCAGTTTCGCCTACGCAATCGTCATCGCCTTTCTCATGAAGTGGGTGCTGGAACAGATTCAGCCGGTTGCTTAGACTGGCTCCGTGAAAATTGGTCCCCGTCCGAAGCAGCCATTTGCGCTGGCTGCACTTGCCCGGCATCCCGCCCACCGGCTGGAAAGCCAGTGCCACGCCCGGAACGGCAGCACCGCATTAGTTTTCTTCGATGTGCGAAGTATGAGGTCAGAACTCTTGATCTCTTGGCGTAGTTTGACCTCGAACGGCGGTGCCGTTGCGGAAAATGGAGGTGGTACACTTGTGGCGGATTTGCTTGGTTCTCGGGCCAACGGCCCGGCCCATTTTCAGCCCAGGGTCCGCGACCCTGGGGTATAAGTATGCAAGAAGTTGCGGGCTGAAAGTCCGCTCCAAAATCCTCTTCCGCAACGATATCCATTGGTGCGGGCCTTCAGCCCGCAATTGCGGATGTATCCTATACCCAGGGCTGCGAGCCCTGGGCTGGGACTGGGCCGGGCCTTCAGCCCGAAGGCAATTAGGTATCACCGAGTCTTCCGCGAGATCAAGAGTTCTGGAGGTATGACTGGAAAACCGGAGGTGAAGCGATATAGTTTCAGGGTTCGTTTTACAGCTTAATCAGGTGGCGTGCTCGTTGGCTTCGCCGCCCCATTTCCAAGGAGATACGGCATGGCAAAAACAACAGCAACCATCGACGGCAACACGGCGGCAACTCACGCGGCGTACGCGTACAGTGAGGTGGCCGCGATTTACCCGATCACCCCTTCTTCCCCGATGGGCGAGAACGCCGACGCCTGGGCCGCGCAGGGGCGCACGAACATGTTCGGCAACACGCTCGACGTGGTCGAGATGCAGTCCGAAGCCGGCGCCGCCGGCGCGGTGCACGGATCCCTGACCGGCGGAGCGCTGACCACGACCTTCACCGCTTCCCAGGGACTCATGCTGATGATCCCCAACATGTACAAGATCGCCGGTGAAATGCTGCCCACCGTCTTCCACGTATCGGCCCGTTCGCTGGCCTGCCAGTCGCTCTCGATCTTCGGCGACCACTCCGACGTCATGGCCGTGCGCAACACCGGATTCGCACTCGTCGCCGCCGCATCCATCCAGGAGGTCATGGACCTGGGCATCGTCTCCCATCTCGCCACCTTGAAGGCGCAGGTTCCGTTTCTGAACTTCTTCGACGGCTTCCGTACCTCGCATGAGTTGCAGAAGGTGGAAATGGTGGAAATGGACACGATGAAGGAGCTGTTCGAGCCCGAGTATCTCGAGCGCTTCCGCGCCCGCGGCCTGCGTCCGGAAAACCCCTCGCTGAAGGTGGGCGCGCAGAACCCGGACGTCTACTTCCAGGGGCGCGAGACCGTTAACGGCTATTACGACGCCGTGCCGGACATCGTCCAGGAATACATGGACAAGGTCGCGCAGAAAACCGGGCGTCAGTATCACTTGGTCGACTATGTGGGCGCGCCGGACGCGGAAAAGATCGTCATCGCCATGGGCTCGGCTTGCGACACGATCGAGGAAGCGATTAACCACCTGGTCAAAAACGGCGAAAAGGTCGGCGCGATCAAAGTGCGCCTGTACCGCCCGTTCCCGATGGACGCCTTTCTGGAGGCGCTGCCCGACTCCGTCCGCAAGATCGCGGTACTGGATCGGACCAAGGAGCCCGGCGCGATCGGCGAACCCATGTACCTGGACGTGGCCACGACGCTGCGCGGCCGGGACATCGCCGTCATCGGCGGGCGCTACGGCCTTTCCAGCAAGGAATTCACTCCCTCCCACGTCAAGGCGGTCTTCGACCATCTGGACTCGGACGGCTTCCACGGCTTCACAGTCGGCATCGAGGACGACGTCAGCTTCAAGTCCATACCGGTTAAAGAGGAGGTTCACTCCGAACCCGAGGGCGTGGTCAGCTGCATGTTCTGGGGGCTTGGTTCGGACGGCACGGTCGGCGCCAACAAGAACTCGATCAAGATCATCGGCGACAACACCGACATGTACGCCCAGGGCTACTTCGTCTACGACTCCAAGAAGTCGGGCGGCATCACCATCAGCCACCTGCGCTTCGGCAAAAACAAGATTCAGTCCCCGTACCTGATCAATCGCCCCGCCTTCGTGGCCTGCCACAACAGCGCGTACATCGGGCGCTACGACATGCTCGGCGGCATCCAGGAGAACGGCGTGTTCCTGCTCAACTCCGAGTGGGACAACGACGAGGTCTTCGAGCACCTCACCGAGGACATGCAGAAGATCATCATCGACCGCAACATCCGGGTCTACAACATCAACGCGCTCAAGATCGCCGACGAGGTCGGCCTGGGCAACCGCATCAACACCGTCATGCAGGCCGCCTTCTTCATCATCTCCGGCGTGCTGCCGCAGGACGAGGCGATCCAGCTGATCAAGGACGCCATCAAGAAAACCTTCAGCAAGAAGGGCGAGGACATCGTCAAGATGAACTGGGAGTGCGTCGACCGCACCTCCGAGGCGCTGCAGAAGATCGACGTTCCCGACTCCCTGCCCGGCAAGGCCTATCAGCCGCCCAAGCTGATCGCCGAGGACGCGGACGCCTTCGCCAAGGACGTCATCGAGCCGCTGATGTATCTGAAGGGCGACGACCTGCCGGTCTCCAAAATGTCCTACGACGGAGTCATCCCCACCGGCACCACCTGCCTGGAAAAACGCGGGATCGCCCCGCGCATCCCCCACTGGCTGTCCGAAAACTGCATCCAGTGCAACCAATGCGTCATGGCCTGCCCGCACGCCGTGATCCGCGCCAAGCAGATCGCCCCCGCCGATCTCGAGGACGCCCCGGAGTCCTTTGGCACGCTCGACTCCAAGACCAAGAACGACCGCGACCTCAAATACCGCATCCAGGTCTACCCCGAGGACTGCACCGGCTGCGGCGTCTGCGTCGAAACCTGCCCGGCCAAAACCAAGGCGCTCGAACTGCGTCCGCTGGAAACCGAGCGGGCCGAAGGGCAGCGTGAAAACGCCGAGTTCTTCGACGCCCTGCCCGACAACGTTCTGGACGGCGTCAAGCGCGACACCCTCAAGGGTTCGCAGTTCCTCAAGCCCCTGTTCGAGTTCTCCGGCGCCTGCGCGGGCTGCGGTGAAACTCCGTACGTCAAGCTGGCCACCCAGCTGTTCGGCGAGCGCATGGTCATCGCCAATGCCACGGGCTGCTCGTCCATCTACGGCGGCACCTTCCCGACCATTCCGTACTGCAAGTCCAAGGAGGGGCGCGGCCCGTCCTGGGCCAACTCCCTGTTCGAGGACAACGCCGAATACGGCTTCGGCATGCGCATGGCCGTGGACAGCAACCGCAAGCAGCTCTGCGGCGTCGTCCAAGCCGTGATCGACGCCGGCGTCACCGACGAACTGACCCAGGCGCTCAAGGAGGGCATGGAACGCTGGACGGAGTCCGGCGAGGAAGCCTTCGCCGCTCAGGACGCGGTCAAAAACGCCATTCCCGGTGCGCTCGCCAAAGCCGACGACGGCAACCGCGCCCTCATCCTCAAGCTCCAGGAGCTGCAGGACTACTTCGTCGACAAGAGCGTGTGGATCATCGGCGGCGACGGCTGGGCCTACGACATCGGCTACGGCGGCCTCGACCACGTCGTCGCCTCCGGGCGCAACGTCAACATCCTCGTTCTCGACACCGAAGTCTACTCCAACACCGGCGGCCAGGCCTCCAAGGCCACTCCGCTCGGCGCGGTTGCGAAGTTCGCACAGGCGGGCAAACGCTCGGGCAAGAAGAACCTCGGGCTGATGTGCATGACCTACGGCAACGTCTACGTGGCCTCCATCGCCATGGGCGCAAACCGCAATCAGACCCTCAAGGCATTCGTCGAGGCGGAGAGCTACAACGGCCCGTCCATCATCATGGCCTACTCCCCCTGCATCGCGCACGGCATCGACATGCGCGAGTCCCAGCTCGAGGAGAAGAAAGCCGTCGAGTGCGGCTACTATCCCCTCTACCGGTACAACCCCATGCTGCGTGAAGAGGGCAAGTCCCCCTTCGTCTGGGAAACCAAGGAACCCAAGGGCGACTTCCAGGAGTTCCTGCAGCACGAACGCCGCTACACCTCGCTCGGCAAAACCGCCCCCGAGGAAATGGAGCAGTTGTTCAAGGACGCCGAGGAAAGCGCCCGGACCCGCAACGAGCAGTTCCGCAAAATTGGCGAAATCCTGTAGCTTCCTCCAACAACGCTGCCACCGCGACCGGGTTCCGGGCTTTGATCAAGCCCGGAGTCCGGTCGTTTTTTAGTGTGTAAGGCGGAGGTAGAGTTTGCTGAGGATGGTGGGCAGGCGGGCGAGGCTGTCGAGGATGATGTATCGTCCGCCGGGGAACATCAGGTCCATGTCCGCCGGCGTGTTTTCATTGGTGGAGATGCAGAAGGTGTGCAGCCCCTTGCGCTGGTTTTCCTCGCAGGCTTTGCGCACGTCGTGATGGGCGTAGCGGGTCTCGGGGTCGTATCCCTGGTCGCAGGGTTTGCCGTCGGTGATCAGAATGAGCAGGCGGGTTTTGGCCTCGACGTTCTCCAGCTTCCAGCCGGCATGGCGCAGCGCGGCGCCGATACGCGTGGACGATCCCGAAAACGCGCTCAGCAGGTCGCGTGTTTGCCGTTCGCGCCACTCCTCGCTGAAGTCCTTGAACAGATAGAACTGGCAGTTCTCCCTCGAGGTGCCGGTGAATCCGAACAGCCCGAAAGTGTCGCCCAGGGCATGCAGTCCGGACGCCAGCACGAAGGCGGCTTCCTTTTCGATTTGCAGCACGGTTTTTTCGCGCTCCGCGCCGCTTGGTTCGGGCATGCCTGCGGTGCGCCTGGCCGAGGGTGCCGGGCCGGAGCGCGCCTCGGCCTCCTGCGCGGTCGAGCCGCTCAAATCAAGCAGGATGGCGACTGCGATGTCCCGTCGGTTTACGAGGGTCTTGTTGTAGAAGCGCATTTCACTGCCGCCGGTGACGCCTCGTTCGGCGATGTGCTCCATGAGATGGTCCAGATGGATGCGGTCGCCCTCCTGCAGACGGGTCTGCTCGGCCATTTCCTCCGGGCGCAGGCGCTCGAAGATTTTTCTCACATGGTTGGCGTATCGCTGCACCTCGGAGGAGAGCGACGCCGCCTGGCGGCGCTGTCCGATCCGGCACTCCTTCACGCAGCACCAGTCCGGATAGTAGTCGCCGCTGTGCACATCCCATTCCGGGTGGAAGTAGCCGACCCGGGCGATTTGACGGTTTTTGTCGTCGTTTTCCTCGCGTTCATCATCGCCGTCGCCTGCAGCGTCCGTTTGCGCGGCCTGGTCCTCGTCGCGGTTGTCGGTTTGGTCCTCCAGGTCCGGTTCACGCTGCGCATCGGAGGAGTCGCGGAGGTCGGCTTGCGGAGTGTCGCCCGGCGCACTCGAGTATTCGAGGGGAAAAAACAGGTCGGGCAGCAGCGGCACGGCATCGGGGATGCCGATGGGTTCACGAATCCGCTCCCGCCGGCACAGACCGAAGACGGCCTGCACGGTGTCCTCCACCGAGTTCGAGATGTCGGCGCAGCGGACCAGTTTGACCGCGAGTTCCCGGTCCTCCTCGGGGATGGGGACGGCGGAATCCTTGCTTCCCAGCCCCAGCGCCGCGGACAGCAGGCGATTGGCCCGGCGGCGCGGATTCAGACCGGCGCGCGTCAACTCCAGCAGCCGATCCAGGGAGAGGCGGGCACCGGGAAAACGGCTGCGGCAAAAGCGATGCACCCGCGCGGTCTCCGCAGCGGCGACCAGGGCGGGTGCCGCAGGCTGGCCGTCGGTGCGGCGGATAATCCAATCCGTGAACGTCCGGTTGCCGGCCTGACCGTGAATGCGGATGAAACTGCCGCACAACAGCGCCCCGCACGCGGACAGGACCAGCGACTTGAGAATGTCCTCGTTGGCGCGCCGGGTGTCGCAGTCGTTGATGGCCGCAGGCAGGTACAGCGAGGTGGCGCAGCCGACAAACGAACAGCCGCGCTCGAGCAGATCGTCGGAGTCCAGTGCGCCGAGCGATTCGATGCCGATGTCCTCGCCGGTCAGAGCGCGCGCCAGGCGCTCCAGTTGGGGCTTGCGGCGTTCCAGGCGGGCCTGGGTGGTTTTGATGCGGATGGTCTGCCGAGAACTCTCCAGCTTCGCCGCCAGATACTTCGCGGCGGTCTCCGGGTTGCGGCGCGCCAGCTCCAGGGCTTCGAAGACAAACGCCCGAATGCCCTCGCAGTCCAGCTCCGCCGCCAGCACCGGATAGCCGTCGATGAAGGCGGGCACCAGGTCCGGATGGCGCTCCAGCAACAAAGAAATGGTGTCCAGAACGAACTCCACCTCCGCCGGTTCGGTGCCCAGCCGGCCCTCGCCGCACGCCTCGAAGAACTTCATGCCGAGAAAATGACGAACCGAGGCCAGACGCAGACCGAGCGAGCACCAGCGCTCGAACAGGCGCGGAATCCTCAGCAGCCAGCGGTACTGGCCGCCGAGCGCATCCAGAAAACTTTTCAGCACGCTGTCGAAGGTCGACTTGTCGCTGTGGGCCAGCACCTCCGCGAACTGGCGAGTGACGGCCGGGTTGGCTTCGCCGAGCAACCCCTGACTATACAAGTCCTCTAGCCGCCTGCGAAAGATTTCCTGGTATCCCCACGTGACCGTGCGCAGATCGAAGTCGAGCACCTCTTCCGCCGCCGTCCGCGAGTCGTCGTTGTCGGATTGTGCGTGCGCGTCCGTCATAAAAACTGCGGGTTATTATCTCGATCCTGTACAGCAAGGGATTCCTGCCCCCGCCGACCTTGCGTCCTATGTCCACGGAATTTGGTTGGATCCGGTCAGTTGAGTTGGCAATGGCTTTAGTATCAACGGGCATCCCTGCCTGTTGTGAAGTTCTCCGCATCCAGGATGGCCGCAGTACGTAAGCAATCCAACCAAATTCTGTGGACATAGCTTGCGTCGGTGGAGCGAGAGATTGATCTCCAGTGTATTGCGGAATACTCACCCCCTCCACTCGGCTGCACCGCCGGGGGGGGGGAAGTGAGCTTGTCGCATCAGACAAACAGAAAATCTGCGCTCCACCGACACAAGATCGGCGGGGGCGTTTAAACTCAAACGCGATGCTCACACCCTGTACCGACAGGATTACTCACGTTCCGGCTTTTCCGAGGGTTCCGCCTCCTCCGGGAAATACAGGCGCACGATATCCTCGATCGAGGCGATGACTTCGGG